>CALELH010000281.1 GCA_937902595.1 uncultured Myxococcales bacterium | reverse complement strand
GTGGTCAGTGCCATGGCGTCTTTACTCATCGTTCGGGTCGCGATCGGGATCTAAAAGGAGACTCTTTTCGACCGGGTCAGGCCATCGAAATGACTCGGTTTTTCCCAGCTTTCTTGCCCGTAAATTTCGATGGTGCTCTACCAATTCTCCAGGCGAAGCCTCCGAGGAGGGTTCAAGTGTCCTCAAGACTCCAAGAGTGTTCAGCCATCGGGATGTCTCCTGATGGGCTCCTTCTTGACTGCCCTCTCGCCAACTCTGAGTCAGTTCATCTTAGATTCGGGGGACGGAGCTATACGGGTATCGCCTCGGTCCGAGCTGGTCAGACACTCGTCAGGATCGCAGAGTGGAGTGCATCTCAGTGGCGAGAGACCCTCGACCAGCTTGGTTATGAAGGCATTGATTTGACCCCGTATGATTGGGACGCATTTTGGCGTGACGGAGCCGTTCGGACGGTCGGACGAGAGTACAATGGACTCAAATCATCCGCGTGCTCTCCACAACTGCGATGTGTGTCCTGTCACGAGATGCACGGCGAGTCGCCGAATGATCAACTAAAACGAGGGCATCGTGGAGATGCGGCGTGCGTTGAGTGCCACAGCGAGTACGTGAATAACCCAGGCGCCCATAGCCATCACGGTTCGGATAGCGCTGGAAGTCGTTGCCAGAATTGCCATATGCCCCACACGACCTATGGATTGCTCGGGGCGAGTCGGTCTCACAAGATAGACATACCAGCGCCTGTTCGCATGCAGCGACTCGGTCGCCCGAACCCATGTAATTTGTGTCATTTGGACCGTTCCATTCAGTGGTCCGAGGATCACGTCGCGCGCTGGTATAATCAGACCGGTCTCGTGGATGAAGGTCCGAACGCGAATGTCCCTGCGGGGCCGCGATGGGTCTTGGAGGGAGATGCGGCTGTGAGGGCGATTGCGACCTGGCACCTGGGTTGGGATGAGAGCGTCCGTACGTCCGAGGCAAAGCGCTGGGCTAAGCCATACCTGAGAGAGTCGTTGAAGGATGATTATGCCGCCGTTCGCGGGATCGCTGAGCAGGTCGTGAAGCGCGACAGCCCAGCATCAACGTACGACTATAACGATCCTGAACACATTAGAATGAGGTCCCTCCCGCGGGCGCTCGAATCTTGGGGGGCATCACCACTAATTGAGTCTAAGGACCAGAGGCTCATCGATGAACGGGGTGTCAGCACGCAGCGGTATCGGAGCCTTCGTGGACAGCGCGATCTGAGGCCTGTTCGTATCGCGGAATAGCGTCGCGATGTGCGCCCGTTGGAGTAAGGAGTGAGGCCGGAGAGAGCGATGTTGCTTCGAGTGCATTTATGCGGATCGATTTTCTTGGTGATCTCCTCCTTCGCCTCTCTTTGCTTAGGTGCGCCTGCGGTTCGACAAGTCGTGGTTGTCCAAACAGATGATTGGAGCGCTAATCACGGGACCGGCTATCGTTTCATTGGACATCCCGGATCTTGGAGGCAAGTCGGCCCCAGTTTCGACGTGACCGTAGGTCGAACTGGACTCGGGTGGGGGCTTGGCCTGCATGAACAGGCGGTGTCAGATGGGCCAATTAAACAAGAGGGAGATGGACGAGCCCCTGCTGGTCACTTTTCGCTCACGTCAGCCTTTGGGCGCGGGAAAAGAGGATTCAAGTATCCTTATGAGGTGCTTAAGCCCGGTCGGGTTTGCGTAGATGACGCGGATGATGAGGCTTACAATACATTTCAGACGACGCCGTATTCTCAGGTATCTTGGTCCTCTGCTGAACCACTCTTCGAGATCTCGGTCTATGATCTAGGGGTCGTCGTTGCCCACAACGTATCGCCCACCTTTCCGGGTCGAGGTTCGTGCATTTTTCTGCATCGCTGGCTCCCCATCGGCGCACCCACAAATGGATGCACCGCGATGAGTCAGGCCCATCTCAAGGCCCTAGTTGAGTGGTTAGATCCACACTTGGCGCCGAGCTTAGTCCAGATGCCCAGACGCCAGTATGAGGTGTTCCGTCGATCTTTGGGATTCCCGGTTCTGCCCTGATACGCAGGACACATGAAACAAGCATCTTGTTCATTGCTCAATTTAAGGACTCATGGTGTGCTTAGTCTTCCTTGGTTGAGTACATTTTTGAGGGGGAAGAGAGAATGCAGAACATCGGGTTGGTTTCAGGCGCGGTGCAGCTGATCGTTTCACTTGTGCTCGGATTGGTAGTTGCGATCGTCGCCTTTCGTTCCTTTACCCGAATGCATCGAGAGCTCGATGAGATGGAGGCGCTTAGAGAGAACAATGTCGCCATGGCGATCGTCTTGGCGAGCATGGTGATCGGAACCGGGCTCGTTGTGGTACAGGCGCTGGGTCCCGCCGTGTCCACGATGCAGACGACCCTCTATAATGGCATCACCTTCTTGACTGGCCTCGCGTTTGTCGGAATGACCTTGGGTTTTCTCTTGCTGGCTATGTTCATCGCCATCGTTGGCATTGGAGTCGCGACGAAGGTCTTCCTCTGGCTCACCGACGAGATCGATGAGATGGCCGAGGTTAAGAAGAACAACATCGCGGTGGCGATTACGCTGGCCTCTGTCATCATCCTCATGAGTATGTTTCTGGCCCAAGGGTCTCAGACCTTCTTGACGTCCTTGGTGCCTTATCCGGCCATCGAGTCAATCCAGGTCATGGGGAAGTAATGCGCGGGTGCTTGACCCTCATCGGGCTCATCGTCCTCATCGTATACTTCACACCGGATGACTGGCTGGTCGTTGAAGAAGACGCCGGTGGCGACGGCGTCACCGCCGAACGACCCATCCCCAAAGGTCGGTCGAAGCAGGTCTCTTCAAAAGGCGGAACCTTATCTAGACGGTACGTCTGGTCGGACATAAACCGGCGCAAGTTTAAGCTCTCTGGTGACAAGATCATCTATCAGAGGGGGACTGGTGACCCTCCCCTTGAGATGGTCGTCAACTTACCTAAAGCTCGCGTCGACCATGCCATAGAGTCCTTCGGCGTTCCGAAGGAGAGGATGCAGTTCTCGATCTCTTATCGGACTCAAGCCGAGCTTGAGAAAAAGAGACGAGCTAGAGAGAGGTTTCTTAAGAGCCGTGGTTTTACCCGTTTAGATGAGCAGAAGATTGGCCCTGATTACGCCTGGATTGTAGACACGAGTCGAAAAGACCTGCTGCAGACCATGAGAAAGTTGCAGCGCCTGGCCATCTCTCGAGACTACACGACGATGCGAGAGCTCTACGGAGTAATCGCCAGCTTCGTTCAATCCCTAAAATATGTAATTCCGCCCAACACCAGAACCCTCCCCAATGGGAGCACCGTTGTCACGAGCGGTCTGAATATGCCCCAGGAAGCGCTCATCACCGGGAAGGGGGATTGCGATACTGTGAGCATGTTGTTCGCGGGGCTGACGGCAAACCTCAAGACGGCGAAGGTCATCCTAGTCGTGGGCGAGCGGGGATTTGACCACGCCTTTGTAGGCGTGAGAGCGGTGCCTAGACCGGGCGATCGATACATCAGTGTTCGAGGGGTCAAGTACATCTTGATCGAGCTGACCAACATGTTTCCAATCGGCGTGTTTCCAAGCAAGAATTGGAAATCTGTTCAACGCAATATGTATCGAATTATCCCGTTTGGTTGATCGTGCTTTGCCTATGAGCTTGTCCCACTACGTAGCGATAGACCTGCGTGCTGTACAAGTCGCCCAACTCGATAACGGCGTCGGGCTCCCAGCCAGGGACCCTAAAGGTGTTCGAAATGATTACGCAGCCAGGCGAAAAGAGGTCTGGTGACTCCGATATTCGAGACATCGCACCTGGATACAGGTAGCAGAGAACAACAGTCGCGGCGCTTAGATCCTCGGTGAAGAAGTCTCTGCGTAGATGGGTTGCACCACGCTTTATGCGCGCCACCAAGCGAGACCACGCCCAGGGGATCGGCGAGAGTTCATATCCAATGATCTTGAGATCGCTCCGCCGTTTCGCGATAGCGAGGCTAAGGGTCCCCCATCCGGATCCAAGCTCTATGATTGGTCCAGATGTGTCTTCGGGTATGAGATCGATCATCGCCTTTATGGCTCGGGTTGAGCTGGGCATTGGGGAGATCCCCACTCGGAGGGTTGTCCAAACGACGCTCGCGACGAGCAGGAGGCAAATCGCAGCAGCAATGATGGGGAGATAGGGCACTGTTGGTGCTCCGCAGGGCCCTCAAGGGACGCCACTTAGATCAACTCTCGCGGATAAAAACCCACTGGGTCTCTGTCGACGTCTCTTCGGTGAATCGATACCCGTCAGTTGTAAACTTCTTCATCCCCTCTGGGGTGCTCAGACGATTCTGAACGATGTATCGGGCCATGGATCCGCGCGCCCTCTTCGCCATAAAGCTAATCACCTTCGCCTTACCATCGCGAAGCTCCTTAAAGACGGGGGTGATCACGGGCCCATCAAGGCGCTTGGGCTTCACCGCGCTGAAGTATTCGTTGGAGGCAAGATTGACCAAGGTGCGGTCTTTATGGTCTGAGGTCAGCTCATTAATTCTGTCGCTGATCTTGTCATCCCAGAAGCCGTACAGGTTCTTTTGGGCGCCGACCTGGAGGCGGGTCCCCATTTCCAGGCGGTATGGTTGGATCAGGTCAAGAGGTCTCAGTATGCCGTAGAGCCCGGACAAGATGCCGAGGGCTCCCTGCGCAAAATCTAAGTCTTCGTCCGTGAGCGTGCCCGCGTCCAACCCCACGTAGGTATCGCCCGCGAAGGTGAGCGCTGCGTGGCTCGAGTTGTCCTGTGTAAATGGTAATTCGAGGGTCTGGTATCGAGCGTAGTTGAGGTCTGCCAGATTAGCGCTAATCTTCATAAGATCGCTCAGCTGCTGCGACGATTTCCCTCTCATCACGTGCGCGAGCTCTGAGATTTCATCCATAAGGACGGGCGTGGTTCCCGCGAGCTGCCTCTGCGGCTCTGCTAACTTTTTTGCGGGTGATACAACTGCATACACGGCGAATACTCCTGCTAGGGACGCCAGTTACTGTGGCGATTCTGTAGGATATTTCAAGAGTTGCGTCTTGAAATCATGAGATGACCTCCCTCACTATGCTGAACTCAGCATGGTCCGAAGGACGACAGTCGGTGCATAACTCCAGAGAGAGCCCAAAGGGCACCCCGCTCAGATGGATACAGGCAGAGGAGACTCTGACTCCCATTGACAACCCATTCCAGGGGGCGGAGTGGCACACCGTAAAGGCTGATGCCGGTCGGTATCTGCGTCTAAATCTCCTCAGCGGTGACACTGTGGTTGGTCATTTGGGAGTACGCGATGTCAGCGTCCTAGGCACCTATAACCGATGGGCGCTCTTGGGGGAGCCTGTGGCGCTCCAAGATGACCCTATCAATCAGCGTGAGGCGCTCCAGAGCTTGATTAGTTTTGCTCATGGGCAAGGGATCGACGTCATCGAGTGCCAATTTAATATGGCGCGTTGGCTCACCGACGCTGTTGAGCACACGGTGCCCTCTGAATGCCACGAGGCCTTCGGAACTTATGTCGTCGACCTCCGAGATGGTATGGACGCAGTGAAATCTGGCTTCTCGAGCAATCACAAGCGGCAGATGAAGCAGGCCATCAAAGCGTCGGCCCAGGTCCGCGACCAGGTTGAGCGTGAGCCCTTACTCGAGCTTCTGTCTCAAGTGTACGGACGAACCGGTCGCAAATCTCCGTTCTCAGCCGAGTATTTGGATCGCTTATTGGCCACTCAAGATTTATCGCTGGTGACGGTGACGGTTGAAGGGCCCGATGGAATCGAGATGGCGATCATCGTGCCTTACGATTCTCGTCGAGGGTATTTCTTACACGGTGCAGCGAAGCCTGGCGGGCTTCGAGGAGCCGCGGTCTTGGGCCACTTTGAGGTGATGCGCTTACTCTCAGAGAGAGGTGTACCAGAGTATGACCTTGGCGGCGCGAGGCCCTGGCACCAGGACAAACGTCTCCAGGGTATCGCAGAGTTCAAGCGCCGGTTCGGTGGGCCCTTTGAGGCGGTCAGTCGATTTACCATCCCGCTGACGCGAAAAGGTCGACTGATTCACAAGACGATCCCAGGGATTGGCCAGCTCTTTCGGCGGTGACGCTTAGGGAGCAATCGTGGGGCCGGGTAATCCTGGAAACCGATGTGGTTGATGAAAATCAGGCTTCTCTGCTGGCAGGGAGCTGTGGGCTAGATATGTCCGATCCGGACCGAGTCCATGAATCGCAAATGCGTTGGCTCGACAGATCTGCTCCGGAAGTAGATCAACAGAAAACACCACAGACGCGGTCCACCGTGCTCCTGAGATCTCGCTGGTAACAGCCGCTGGTAGCAGCTTCTTGGAGATGACTCTCGGTTTGTCCAAACTCAAGATCAGATAGTGCCCATATGGGCCCACCTCGATCTCTAGATAATCACCACCATCGCCCACGAGAAACAGCTCGACGACCTCGTGTTCCCAAAGCGCCCATGTGGGCCCAACCTCGTCCTTTGGAGCGGGGTCCTGACGAAAAGGTGCATCAATGCGAAGTCCCACGTGCTGATCGCTCCCTAAATCGAGAGACACGTAAGTATGTTCCTTGGGCTGGATTTGCTGTCCGTCCCATGTGTGATCGATGGTCCATTGATATATCATCGCGTGTTCACGCTAGCGCGCGGGCGCGGCGCGGCGCTAGTTAATCACTCCCTGAGCAGACGATTGTCGATATCAGATCTTTGACGATTTCTCGTCAACACCTCGTCAATGACATCAAGAAATGACGCCGTTACCAGGAGTCTTTGTTAGCCTTTTTCGTTTCTCAAGTATCCGAGATCTAATAATAAAAACGATTTCTTGACTTGTGTTTGGTTTCGGTCGGCACGGTCCATGCAACTTCTCTGCGACGTGTCACTTGGCTGGTTCGGCTCCTGGAGCTGAACACATCGGGGTCAAGGTCCCATTTGTTATGGCGTGAACGGAGAGATCGAATGTCTAGAAGAGACACAGTTCCATATTACTTAGCCCACTCAATGATGTGCCTGGTCATTGCTCTAGTGGCTCCTTTCGTCGGCTGCGGCGACGACGGTAACACTCCCATCAGCTCAGGTTCGATCTCTCCTGAGACCCCGAGTCAAGTGGATGCGCTAGAGGATGATGTCAGTTCGACGGACGATAGTCGGGGTCAGGACAGTCCGCTGGTGACAGGTCCGGTCTGCCTGCACGACCAGGAATGTCAAAGTATGGGCGCTTGGCATGGGTGTGTGGCGGGGCGTTGCGCGATCCAGGCAGATAAGCGCACGCTCTTGTTGACCGCCGTGGACATTGAGGAGCCGGAAGAGCTCGGGGACAGTCTGGGTGGCGCGCTCGATGAGCTCGTTGACCTAGGTCATCTAAACCTCCTCGTGCACCTTGGCGAGACGGATAGCTGGCTTATCCAAGGGGTTGAGTCTGGTAGCGTCGATGGACAGACGACGTATGGGCAGTCGAGTCGCTTTGGCAGTTTCTGTGGCGACAGTGAAGTTCACTGCGCCGACGGGATCTGCTCAACTCAATTTCAGCCTCAATCTAATGGAGAGCGACTCTCATTGTATGTCCGTGACCGGATGGCCGCAGAGGACGAGGCGTGCGCTTATCAGACTCTCGAGCTGCTCGATGTCTCCATCGACGTACGAATCGACTTAAACCCTGCGAACCTAGACTCTGGGAAAGGGCCCCGATCGATCGTGACCCTGTCTGGTCTACTTCCTGAGAGTATCGCTCGAGATTTTGTGATGCGAGATGGAGACAATCTGATCGATGTTCTTCGCCAGCGGGGGATGGAGATGAATGGCCAAGCTGTGGATGGTTCGCAGGATGGTTGGAGGCTCCAATTGATCGCCGAAGGCAGTGAGGTGTTCTTTGACAATGATCCTGGAGATCGATTCGTGATGACACCTGCCAATCCTACCAGAGGGAGCATGAGTCAGAGCGTACCCTGTCGCTAGGATCGCTCGAGGCATCCCTATGATTTTCTCGGGCGTGGCTCCGAACAGCTGAAGAATCTTCTCCTCCATGTGACCCTTGCCGCACTAGCTAATTCAATCGAAAAATAATCTCCAAAGCGCCCTGAGATTTGCTCGGGACGCTTTTCTATTGAATACGAGGCTGGTAAGGATCGTCCCCGCAACCCACGCTACGTGTGGGTAGCCCGAAAATTTAAATAAGAAATCAATTACCGAGGGAGTTAGACCTCATGAACCGAATCTGTATTTCAGCTGTCGTCTGCGCGCTGTCTTTCTTCTTCGTGACCACCGCTTCGGCACAGAAGTTCACCAAGGACGAAGTCAAGATCATCAGCGGTTGCAAGGCGAAGTGCAAAGGCGCTTTGAACCAGAAGGGCTGTGCCCGAAAGTGCGCGGGTCCTTTGGCTGGTAAGTGGCTGGACGGTAAGAAGGCCGGCAAGAAGCCGATGATGGGCAAGAAGAAGGTCACGACCTTCGGCGGAAAGCCCCAGCTCAATAAGGTCCCGAGCAAGAAGGCCGGCAAGAAGCCGATGATGGGCAAGAAGAAAGTCAGTCCCTTCGGTGGAAAGACGAAGC
>CALELH010000280.1 GCA_937902595.1 uncultured Myxococcales bacterium | reverse complement strand
GCGGTCGCTGTCGAGGCCGTGATCGATGCGGGTGCCGCCGGTGGCGCAATTGTCGCCGGAGGGTTCAGCCACGGTGCGGATGAGCGAGTTCACGTTGGCAATCGGTGCCGCCGCCGGTGGGTTGTCGGGCAGCGCTTCGGAGCAGTCCGGACCGCCCCAGCCCCGCTCACAGATGCAATGACCGGCTGAGGTGCAGGCTGAGAGGCCAAAGGAGCCTCCGGATAACGGGTAATAATCTACTTGTCGCGTATTAGCAGTACCGATCACGACTCCGGTCGTTGTAACAGCTAAGGCGCTACCGAAGTTTTGAATACCACCATCGGCTATACTGGGATGCAGATTTCCAACTCGTTCCCAAATCCCTTCTTGGGAACGGGTGAATACGTGAGCAGCCCCACCAGCTCCTTGGTATCGTTTATCTTCGGGTTCACCTACGACAAGAACGGTGTCCTGTATGTCGATAGCATTTCCAAAACGATTACCAAGGTTGTCACGTTCTTCATCCACGTTCCTTGGCATTTCACCGGTTATGGTGGATGTCCGCTGCCACACATTAGCATCGTTCTTCTGATAAATGTGCACAACGCCGCCAACAATCGACCCCGCCCACCAATCAGCCTTTGGTCGGCTGATCGCCAAAGTAGATTGTGAAACTGCAATTTGTTTCACGGCAGTATTGAGATCACCCCCGAATGTATCATTAGCGGGTGAATCCGGATCTGTGATCTTCTGAACTTCTGACCATCGGGCACCAGACCGCTCGTACACGTAGACAGCTCCAGTATTGTTAGAATTACCACGATCAACACCGGGCGCTGAAACCACGAGCGTGTCATCATCCAGGGCAAGATGAGCCCCAAAATAATCGTCGCTCAATCCATCGCTGGCCAAAATTGTTTCTGTATGGACCCACCCGTTTAGCGGATCTCTTTCGAACAAATAGACACATCCGATACCATTCGCGCCGCCACAGTCTGCAGTCGTGCCGACGGCAATAAAATCATCATTTACCGCAATGCTTTTACCGAAGCCGCCGGCTCTTTCAGGCACAGGGGCCCGCAATCGGTTCGATTCTACCCATATTCCGTCAGCATTTAGCTCAAACACGAATGCCGCCCCCTCATTCGGGAAGTCTACGTCATGGTCAGGCGCCCCTATGACAATGATGCCCGGGTGTATCGCAAGTGCTTTCCCAGCATGATCTGACCCGTCAGCATGCTGGCTCTTGAGGAAGACAGGTTCACCCCAAGACCCGTCAGCCTGTCTTGAGTAAACGTAGACACCACCGTGCTCCTCGACGTCAGTGGAAGAATTCGGTGCACCAATCGCTAGAAACCCATCATTTAGGTCTACCGCTTGCGCAAACTGGTCATTTTCAGCCGGGGCAGGACTTCTGACGGTGCTTGTGGCAAATCGTCCCACATTATGAGTAGTAGAAGCAGAGCAGTCCGAAAAACAGTCGTCTGACTTGAGAACTACACAGGATGACCCGCAAGTGGGGTGCAGGGAATCACACTCTTCACCGGGCTCAACAATGCCGTTCCCACAAACACCACTCAAGGAACGCCACAGTTGCCCATCACACACCCGCATGCCGTTGGTCGCCGTGTCGTAGAATACCTGGCCTTCAGTCGCCTCAGTACACTGAGCCGGCTCACCAGCCGCGGCCGGCACCGTCGCCGTCCCATTAGCGTTCGCGCTCCCGCCATTACACACAAACTCCGTACCGCTGATCTCCTCGGCGTCCAGCGTCCCGCTCCCATTCCCGTCGATCCCGTGGTCCACGCGCAGGCCACCCACGGCGCAGTTCTCGCCGGCGGGCTCCTGGCTGGTGTTCATGAGCGAGCCGATGCCGTCTGCACCGGCGGGTCCGATGGCGCCGTCTTGTCCGGCAGGCCCAGGCGGTCCTTGAATCCCCTCAAGCCCATCAGCGCCGGCGGCGCCGACGTCACCTTGGGGCCCAGGAGGCCCGACGGGTCCAACGCCACCCTCAGGGCCGACCGCCCCCTCAGGGCCGGGCGGGCCGACTGGCCCCTCTGGGCCCACTTCACCCTGCGGACCTCTATCTCCTTGTGGGCCTAGCTCTCCCTGGGCGCCATCAGCGCCGTTGGCTCCATTGGCCCCATCGGCGCCGGCGGGCCCGCGCTCACCTTGAAGACCAGCGACGCCGGCCGGGCCTTGCTCTCCCTGCAATCCACGGGGGCCTTGCTCTCCCTGTAATCCCCGGGGGCCTTGCTCGCCCTCGGGACCACGTAGACCGTCCTCACCAGCAGCCCCACGGGGACCGATCTCTCCTTGAGGGCCACGGAGCCCGTCCTCACCAGCGACGCCGCGTGGCCCCTGGAGCCCCTCGGGGCCTCGAGGGCCGATCTCTCCCTGTGGACCTCGAGCGCCATCTGCGCCGGCCGGTCCCTGGAGTCCTGCGACGCCCTGGGGACCTATGTCACCCTGCGCCCCTTGTGGTCCAACCTCGCCTTGAGGGCCGCGGGGCCCTTGGGGACCGACGGCGCCGTTCGCACCATTGGCGCCATTGGCGCCGTCTCGTCCTGGTTTGCCTTGCTCACCCTGAGGGCCCTGTGGGCCCTCGGCGCCGGCCGCGCCGTCTGGTCCTGCAGGGCCTACGTCGCCTTGGGCACCGGCAGGGCCAACAGGTCCAGCAGGCCCAGCTGCTCCGTCATTGCCGGCGGGGCCAACCTCCCCTTGAGGACCAGCCGCGCCAGCAGGTCCAGCAGCGCCAGCAGGTCCGGCTGCGCCAGCAGGTCCGGCTGCGCCGTCATTACCGGCGGGCCCGGCGGGGCCGGCTTGGCCCTGGAGGTCCGTCAGGTCACCCCAGCTGCCGTCGGCGTTTTGAAACTGTAGAGACGTCCCTGACCAGTTGTGAGCGGGCGCTGGACCCGCAGGGCCTGCGGCGCCGGGCTCACCGGGGGCGCCAGCGGGTCCCGCCGCGCCGGCGGGTCCAGCAGGGCCGGCCGGACCGTCGACGCCAGCGGCGCCGGCGGGTCCTGGGGGACCTACCAAGCCGGTGGGATCACCGACCCATTGGCCTCGGTCGTTAATCACGGGGGTCTCGCCGATAGAGACGGCCGACGGGTGGATGTGCCGGTCGCGCACGTCGAGGGCCTGGGCGGCCACGGCGGCCCATTGGGCGCGGATGGCGCCACCCACGACCATGCGGGGCTCGATCTCGCCGTCGTCGTCGACGGTCAGCCCCAGGTACAGCGGAGTCGTCGGATCGAAGCCGTCGGGGATAGCGCTGAGCTCACCTAAGACGATGGAGAAGACGCCGTCGACAACGGGCACACCGTCGTGGGCCTCGACCCACACGGGATCGCCGCCCTCGCGCTCGGTGTACAGGCGAAAGGTCATGGGCGCGTCGGCGTTGACGGCCTCGCCGGCCGCGTTGGCCAGGGTGCCCTGGTAGGTCAAGGTGATGGGCGCGCCCTGGGCGAAGGCCGCCCCGGTCGTTAGGCTCATCAAACCAAAGATGAAGGCCGCGGATAGAATACGCATGGGCCTGGCTCCTCCCTGTTTTCGTGGCGCCCCGGAGGCGCCGTTCACTCAAAGCGTTTGGTCGCGGACCTTCGCCCGCGTCCTGTCGTTCGTCTCTATTGGCTCAGCTTCGCCTTGACGCGGAAGCGCTGGCTCTGTCCCGATTGCTCTCCGGTGGCCCCCGACCCGCTCTGGGTGGCGTTGGCGCTGACGCCTCGGCCCCCAACAGTGGAGAGCTGGGCCCTGAGTCGGTAGTTGGTGCGCTCGGGCTCGGGATCGCACGCGTCTCCGAGGCCGTCGCCGTCTCGGTCGACCTGGTCGGGGTTGGGGACGTTGGGGCAGTTGTCTTCGGTGTCGGCGACGCCGTCCCCATCGTCATCGGCGGCCGAGAGGGTGCAGTCGGCGTCGCAGCCGTCCCCGTCCTCGGTGTTCCCGTCGTCGCACAGCTCTGCGTCTCGCTGGACGATGCCGTCGCCGCAGCGGGCGGCGGTACAGGCGTTGGTGCAGCTGTCCTGGTCGTCGAGGTTGCCGTCGTCGCAGGCCTCGCCTAGGTCGGTCTGGCCGTTGCCGCAGTCACCGCAGAGGTCGCCGTCCGCGCGGCGGACGCAGGGCGTGCCGTTGACGCGGATGAGGTAGCTCGGGGCGGCGGCGCTGTTGGACTCGACGCGGATCTGGGCGGCGCTGGTGTCGACGGTCGCTCGCGCGGGCAGATACACCACCGTGAAGGTTGACGTCGCCTCGAAGGGGAGGGGGGCCGCGACGGCTGGGGCCTCGCACTGGTCGAGGGAGGCGGGCACCCCGGCGCAGATGCGGAAGGGGGTGCCAGCGCCGTCGGAGCAGCGGCCCTCTGCGTCGAGCAGGCAGACGCTGCTCACCTCGAGGGGCGCGATGCTCCAGCTCATAATCTCGATGGTGGCGCGCTGTACCCCGCCTGGCGCGGCCTGGTTCAGGGCTAAGGTGCCCTGCTCATTGCCGAAGTCCCCCTCGGGTTGACTGCTCAGCTGGATGACCGGATCGATGTCCGGCGTGGTGATGGGCACCACCAAGGGCGAGCCCGCGTTGCTTACAACGGTGAGGCGGCCCGTGTCGGCCTGGGCGTTTACGGCCTGGAAACCCACGGACACTGAGATCGATTGCCCGGGGCGGACCTCTCTGACGCCCGCGTTCCAGTCGTCGGCGTCGAGGAGTCGCAGCTCGGGGCTGTCGTCGTCTTCGCTGACGTCGACGGACGCGATGCGCAGCGTGCCAGTGCCCTCGTTGATCAGCGAGACCATGCGGGTTCGCGTGTTCTGGCCAGGCAAGGGCGCCGCGAAGGCGAGCATCTCCGGCTCAGCGCGCAGGCTCGCGGTCTCGGAGCCGCGGACGCCTTCATCACAGCCGAGCAGCCCGAAGGCGACGCCAATTGTGAGCGCGCACAGCGCGCCCATTGTGGAGTTGGGTATACGCACCTGATCCCCCCAAGGTCAGTTCGTCATGTGATCAGTGTGCGCGCGCCAGGGTCAGGCTTCAAGAGATAAACTCGGGTGCGCGACAGGGTGGAGCGCGCTGAGATTCGAAGCCCAGCGTCGAGAGGTCGGCGAGGCTGTGATTGGGGCTGTCAGCGGTGAGGTCTGAAGCTCGGTTTGCGGTAGGTGCTGTTGACCTTCAGACAGTGGTCACGGCCGCTCGCGGCGACGACCAGATGATAGCCCTGGCCGCACTTTGGCGATGATGTCTTTTGTTTTGGGCCACGTCCCTTCTTGCACCGGTCCTGACCTCCGCTGCCGTGGTCGATGGAGAGGCGCTCACGGAGAGGGCACGAGGTCTTACTCTTCTTCTTGCGCTCTTGAACGCAGCGGGCCATGGGCATTGTGCCCGAATGTGTCCGGTGACGCTTGGTCTGGAGGCTATAGCCTCTCGGGCAGACGAGGCTGTAGAAGGCGCCGCCGTCCTTCGCTGGGGGGTGGGCGCCAGCTACCTGTGGGCTGAAGCCCAAGAACGTGAGCGCGAAGATCGTGATGAAGATCCGCATTGATTTATCCCCTCTAGGCTCACTCTGGAGGGGCCATCGACCGGCCCCCTTGAGCCTCGCTGCTGCGATCGTTAATGGCGGTCGGTCGTGGCGGAGGCCGGGCTCACTTGCCCTTGCTGTGTGCCTTGTCGTGGGCCTTCTTGCACTTCTTCGCGCACGCGGCTTTGTCTTTGCTCTTAGCGCACTTCTTAGCGCAGTCGGTCTTGGTCTTCGCCTTGGCAGCTGGACCACAGGTGCCGCAGTGAGCGATGGCTGCGCTCGACAGTCCAAAGGTCAGTAGGGCGGCGACGGCGACTGAGAGTATCGACTTCATGGTGTGTCTCCTAGGGGATTAATCGTAATTGATGGCGGATACCGCAGCCAGAAATATGGCCAGTTCTAGGCGGCCGCGTCAAGCGCCAAAGTCACGAATATCTTTGCTCATTCTCAAAAAACAGCAGAACATTCGCTTGGATTGAATATTAGGCGTTTGTACACGTCAATCGCGTGCCGCGGATCTTGGGACCGCTGACACCGCCTCAAAAATGC
>CALELH010000279.1 GCA_937902595.1 uncultured Myxococcales bacterium | reverse complement strand
TCGATGAGATCTGGGCCATTTTGGGGGCCGGGGGTTAAGCCCGCCGAGGCGTCTCGTTGAATGGTAGGCGGGACAGCCTCGTAGGGGTAGTCCAACTGGGCGCAGCCCGAGACGAGTACGGCCGCAGCCATGAGCGTGTATTGACGCACCATCGGGATCCTCCTGTGGTCGTGGCAGGGATTGCCTACCACCGCTTTGAAGGGGTCAGAGGAATGAGCGGATGTTCATGATGAGCTGAACTCACTGTCGAGCCGCGGCAGGGCGATATGGAGTTTTCCACCTTCAGCGCATGTGACCAGGCCAAAGGGGGAGACGGCGGAGTTCGCCCGCTGGCGAGTCATACGGATGAGCAGCCCGAATGTTACATCCCCACGCCAGAGACACCGGCCAATGAAACGACGGGCCCCTTGCGTTCTTGCTTAGTTTCGAATGTCCAAAGGCAAATACGAGCTTGAGACTCCTTGCTCCAAAGCTATGATGACCCGTATGATCCCCACTACGTTTTGGCCGTTGGTTCTCCTGTGCCGAGAAGCCGTGCCGCAGTGTTGAGGGCAGAAGATGGTCACCTCCTTGGTGGTGGCCTTCCGCGCTAGCCGTAGGGTAGGCCGGTCGACGGATTTCTTGGTTGTGCCGGTCGTCGTGAAGCGACTGGAGAGTTCTTGCCTCGATAGAGGCCCAGGAATTATCTTTCCGTATGTAAAGATGGGTTAGAGGAGGCTGGTGTGCGCTTCGTTTTCTTGATGGTGTTTGTTTTTGGTGGGTATGGCTGCGGGGAGGGGACCTCGGCGTCCGACGTCGTAGAGTCCTGCGCCGAGGACCTGGTCGCCCAATGCCCAGCCAACACTATGCCCGACCTGTCGGCGGACGCGACGAGCTCATGTAACACCAGCGGCAGCGTAGACTTAAGCGAGAGTGGGACGGAGGTCATGGGGAGCGGGGCCATTGAGCGCGCCTGTGTGGGCACCGGATCATGCAAGGTCGTCTGTCGATTTAACGATCCATGTCAGTATGGGGTTCAATCGGTCTCTCCGACTGACGGCATCATCTGCGCGGACCCGCCAGCTGGCTGCGGTAACGGCACCTGTGACGCTGGTGAAAACCCTACGGACTGCCCGAACGATTGTGCCGGTGATTGCACGCCGGGTCAGACTCGGTGTGTGGGGGGCGGCCTGTCGACATGCACGCCGCGATCCCGATGGGAGGATCCTATCCCTTGTGGTCCTGGTGAGACCTGTGCCACGGCGGACGGGATGTCCTCTTGTGGTGCCGGTGCTACAGGTGGCGGAGGCGGCTCCGGAGGCGCGGGCGGATCTGGCGGAGCTGGCGGAGCTGGCGGAGCTGGCGGAGCTGCCGGAGAGCGCATGGAGCGTATGGAGCGGAATGACCCGGAGTCTGACCAGTCGTGCGTACGTTGGTACAACGCTCTGTTTGATGACGATTGCCGTGATGAGACAGTCCCGGTGACCGATGGGGCAGGTCAGATGGTGGAGCTAAGCAGATCAGGAGACGCGGAGATGATTTGCGGAGCACCAGGTGTAGCGACCATCTTGGGCTGTGTGTACGACCTTCTTGTGACCAACGGCTCGGGCCTTGGGTGCCTAAACGCCTTCGATCGGTGTGTCTCTCAGGACTAAAGTCTTTTATCGCGTGCGAGCGCTGTCGTGCTGTGTGTCACTCGCAGCGCACCTCTGTAGCGTCTATGGCTCAGTTTAGGGTCATCCGACGTTCATTCCCCTAGCCCGCAGGCTCAATTCCCCTCTGGCACATCGGTTGCAATGTTTCCCTTCGTCGGCCCTTGGGGTCATCAACGTGTTGGGGGCGTCATGTGGGGACGTTTGGGGTTATTGCTTGTGATGGGGGTCTTTGGTTGTGCGGAGCTGTACCAAGAGCCATCCGATGTCATCGAGTTCGCTGAGGAGAAGACGGGCGCTGGAGCGGACGGTCTTGAGACCGTCGAGGAGTACGCTGACCGAGCGTTTAACACCTCCGGGGCGGCTCGGCTGGATAGTCAACTGGCGGCGGTTTTGGCGTGTGGCCATCAAAGTGAGCTGGTCGATATCGACGGTCACCCTTCAATCATCCGGGCGCCCGGAGTTCATCGCCCGCTTCACGGCGCGGTCGTCGCAGGTATTGAGCGCGCCAGCGACCGTATCGGCGAGAGGATTGAGATTCACAGCGGTTGGCGCTCCATGGTTCAACAGTACATCCTCCTTCGTCTTTACGAGCGCGGCGTCGATGGGGTGTATGGCCCAGCGCCCGTGGGCCGTAGCCAGCACCAACAAGGCTTCGCAATCGACGTCCCGTCGGCCAAGGCGTTGGATTATCTAGAGGCTCTCCGCGATGAGGGTTTTGTCTGGTATTGCGACCAGCCGTGGTCCCAGCGTTCGGGTTGTACCGGTGATCGCGTGAGCTGTTGCAAGGACGTACCTCACTTTACTCTGGTACCCGATGGGCATGAGGTCGGCACGCCGGCCCGCGAAGAAGATGTGAAGTCGGTGGTTCGTGGTTTTCAGCTCCTGTGGAACTTCAACGCGCCTCCCGGGGCGACGCCCCTCGTCGTCGACGGAGTGTATGGCGGCGCGACGAGG
>CALELH010000278.1 GCA_937902595.1 uncultured Myxococcales bacterium | reverse complement strand
CTGGTTGAGCAAAGAGCCACCACGGCCGAGATCATTCAGGAGTTCGTGAATCTACAAGCCCAAGAGGTTTTGCACGGGCTCTTTGAGTGGACAGAGGGCGAATATTCCTTTCAGCCTGCTACGGATGATTGGGAGGCCGTCATCACTCCCGTGTCTGCGGAGCAGATCCTTCTTGATGGCTTCAAGCTATTGGATGAATGGCCTGTAGTCAGAGCCCGGATCAACAATTATGCGGTGGTCTACCGAGCCATGAGATCGGCGCCCGGGGGGGGCACGGAGAGGGCTCTATCAGCGAGCGCGGTGAGTGTCCTCGCGCTCGTAGACGCAAAACGTGACGTGAATCAGATTATTGACCGGAGCGGTTTAGGCGAATTTGAGACCTGCAAAGCGCTCTCATCTCTACTTACGCATGGATATATCGTCCCAGTGAACGTCAGGGGAGCGGTCGATGATCCCAGCGGTAGACAGAGCAGGGGATGGTTGGGAATCGTAGGCTTGCTCCTGCTTAACTTGGGATACCTTTGCGGGATCGGGTATGGAGCATATTGGCTTGTTGGTGCGCGCCCTATCGCTGTGGAGAAAAGCGCAGGCCTAGAGACGGCTCTAGCGCCTATAGAATCCAGAATCCTTCGTCAAAGGGTGCGTCGAGCGCTCGAGATCTATCGTCATGCTGAGGGTCGTTACCCCGACAGCCTTTCGGACTTGAGTGCCCGTGGCTATCTGCCTAGAAGCGTACACCCCTCACTTGACCTTGACCCTATCCAGTATGTGACAATTGGGCATGACTATGAACTTAGGTGACTGGACGATGACTCCATGAACGCGACTAAAGAGACGACATCTACCCTCGAGATTCCTGAGGGCAAGCTGATTCTTTCGCCTCTGCTTGGGCCACAAGATAGCTTTCGGCGCCTTTTGGAGCGGCGCCTTGATGTGAAGGTCTCGGCGCGAGGCCGACGCCTGACGATCTCGGGTCCACCAGAGGATAGGGCGAACGCTCAGCGGGTGATTGAAGAGCTGATTACTCGGGTCAGGACGGGCACCACTCTCTTTCTTCATGATATCGATCACCTCATCACCATGTTGGGGTCAGATGAGCACGTCGACCTAAACGCCTTAAGGGCCCCTTCGAATCGCTTGGATGGTGGTCAGGCTAGCGTTGTGGCCAAGAGCCCTAACCAAGCGGCCTATCTGGCCGCGATGCGCGACAAGGATCTCGTCTTTGCCACTGGCCCTGCCGGAACAGGGAAAACGTATCTCGCGATGGCGGCGGCGGTGACCGCGCTACGTAACCAGGAGGTGGAGCGCATTATTCTCGCGCGGCCAGCTGTCGAGGCAGGTGAGCGACTCGGTTTCTTACCAGGCAGCCTGGTGGACAAGGTGAACCCAT
>CALELH010000277.1 GCA_937902595.1 uncultured Myxococcales bacterium | reverse complement strand
GCGGTTGAGGTTCGTGGTGAACGTGTTGGTCCTGACATAGATGAAGACAGGTCGGTCGTAAGGACCACCAAGAAGAACCTTGAGGAGCGTCAGCCGCGCTCGACGCCGGACGCTCTTAACTTCTCCCCCGGTGTCTACGTCCAGCAGACCGCACACGCCCAGGGTTCCCCATACATCCGTGGCCGCACCGGCCAGCAAACGCTCCTCCTCTTCGACGGGCTGCGCCTAAACCACGCCCTGTTTCGTAAAGGCCCAAATCAATACCTCTTTACGGTCGACGCGCGGACACTCTCCGCTATCGAGGTCATTCGAGGGAGCGCGAGCGTAGAACTCGGAAACGACGCTATCGCCGGCGCAGTCTTTCTCCGGCCCCTAGAGCCTGCGCTGGATCCGACTCGCACGGGCACCGTAGTCCGCCCGAAGCTAGTGACCCGATTGGGGAGCGCCGATGGTGAGTACGGAGGTCGGCTCCAACTGGACGCTCAGTTTGGAGGTCGTTTCGGCATTGTCGCCGGCGTCGGAGGCCGAAAAGTGGGGCAGCTCGAGGCCGGGGGCTATGCGTTTGGTCAAGGAAGGGCTGAGGAGCAAGCGTGCGTAGATGCCCTCTCCGTCCCATGCTTTGAAGATAACGGCCGTACTCAACGCGGCACAGGCTTTGATGAGGTCACCGCCGACGCCCGAACCGTATACACCTTCGATAAAGGTCGCGTCACAACCGCCGCCTATTTGTACCGCCAATTCGACGCGCCGCGCACAGACCAATGCCCTGCCCCGGAGGCGGCCATCGGCGAGTGCCTGGTCTACGAAGAGCAGTTCCGAACTCACGCCTACGTTAAGTTGGACCATGATCCAAACACAGCTCTACTGCGAAGCTATCGCACGGCGATAAGCCTCCAGAGGCAGCACCAAAGATACCGACTGACCCGACCCGACCGAAACCCAAATGACTCCATCGACACGACCACCATAAACGGAGGGCGAGACGCTGTAGATGGCCTCAGCACATACTTCAGGGCCGAGACAGCGCCCGTCTCGCTCGCGAACGAACTCACCCTTAAGGTGCGGTATGGCGTCGATGGAGGTCACGAGACCATCGAGTCACGAAAGTGGCTTCTCTTCGCTGAGCCACCCACAACGATCATCATCAGCCGCGGTCAATACATCGACTCGAGTACCTATGCCCAAGGTGGAGCTTATCTAGCGCCGGGCCTAGAGTGGCGAGACCTCCGTTTAAGAGCGGGCGCTCGAGCTGGGTGGGTGCAGGCAGTGTCTCCCGGTGATGAAGAGAGCGCGACTCGCGCCTTCACCCAGACACACGCCCCCGTCGTCTTTAACGCCGGTCTACGTTGGGGCGATCGTCTCGCCCTCGTGATCAACGTCGAGCAAGGCATCCGCCCACCAAACCTGGATGACCTCACCGCTCGACAGTCGACCGGTCAAGGATATCAACTCGACAATCCGGATCTGGTCCCTGAGCGCGCACTCACCCTTGAGGCCGGCCTCCGCGCGCGATACAGGGTTTTCAGCGGCGAGGTGCTGGTCTTTAAACAGCTCCTGAGCGACGCTATCGAGCGTAAGCTCTTGAGCCTTGATGATTGTCGGCTAAGCCAAGGGTTTGTAGACCAAGCATGCCGCGCGAACAGGGCCCCTCTGCAGCTCGTAAACCTTCCCGGTGAGGCGACCATACACGGGTTAGAGAGTCGCCTATCGGTGATGCCTCTTCACTCATTGAAGCTCACAGCTACTGTGTCATACACCTTCGGAGAGGGACCGAACCCGAGCGGTGAGCCCGGCCCCATGGTCCCCCTCTCGCGCATCCCACCGTTAAATGGATCCGGTGAACTCACGTGGCGAGATCGCTCGTCCGGTGCCTATATTGGCTTCGCGACCCGCTGGGCGACCAAACAGGACCGTCTGTCGGTGGGTGATGTCTCCGATGCACGCATTCCGAAAGGTGGAACCCCCGGCTATGTCGTGCATGATCTCCGCGCAGGGCTGCGAGTCGCGCAGACCTTCCAGGCCTCACTCGTCCTCGAGAACCTCGCTGACGAGAACTACCGCACCCATGGTTCTGGGGTCCTTGGGGCAGGAAGAAGTTTGGTCCTTAATCTTGAACTTTCACCCGCAGCGATCAGCTGGTAGCCAGTCGTCGATGGGCGTTGCGTAGAAACACCTAATGCAGCAGCTCTGTCGTCGCTGGTAAGTGTTAAACCATAGTAGATAATTGTGATTACATAGAGTCGTTTTGCCCCCATTTGGAACATGATAACCATACGAACTCCACGTCAGAGCGATTCTTAAATCGGAAGGAGAGGCCACAGTGCGCACTCTAAGCGTTCTTTTGATTATTTTGTTGAGTTGCTTTGGCTGCGAAGACAGCGATCCTGACTCAGGTGGCGCAGGTGGCGCAGGCGCTGAAGGCGGCGCAGGTGGCGCAGGCGCGGAAGGCGGCGCAGGCGGCGCAGGTGGCGCAGGCGCTG
>CALELH010000276.1 GCA_937902595.1 uncultured Myxococcales bacterium | reverse complement strand
TCCGCCGGTGGAGTCCGTTAGACAAGATGTAAGGACGTGACCACTGGGTCGGACTAACTCCATCCGAACCCCCTTCCGGGGCCGATTGGTGTGAGCGTCGATTCCCCAGGCCCAAACCTCGTGAGACCACTGTTTCCCAGCGGGGCGGGCGGCCCTCTTGGCGACAAGGTTGAGGTTTGTGAGGAGCAGGCGACGAGTGGTGCTGGTGCTCGGGCCGACCAGGGACAACTCATAGACACCGGACTCCGGATCGGGGAGGTGGCTACGGATGTCCAGCCAGCTCGTG
Organism: uncultured Myxococcales bacterium; assembly: GCA_937902595.1. GTDB lineage: Bacteria > Myxococcota_A > Bradymonadia > UBA7976 > UBA1532 > UBA1532. The sequence continues at coordinate 1,562 of CALELH010000276.1, read as the reverse complement.
TAGGTCCTGTCCTCCTGGTGCCGAAGGGGGACCTCTACGGTCTTGATGTGGTCGGACTCACGCGTGCTGGCCTCTTCGCTCCAACCGCTGAGCCAAAACACCAGGTTACTCCTTGGGATGTGCCGAACCGTCAGGGTTACGCTGCTGGTGTTGACGTGATTTATGGGCAGGGACGCCCACGCGCTCGGCGGGAGATAACGGCCTTGGCTCATAAAACTCACCTTAGGCTTATGCGGGGTCACGGTCACATTGACCTTGACGTCATCGCTAAGAGTCCCCCCCACAGTCGTCTTGAGACCTTTAGAGAAGAGAAGGGTGTATTGGCCCTTGGTGAACTCTCCGTGAAGCCGAAAGCCTCCCCGACGTGCCGATATCCGAAATGGTACCGCGGGACTTATCCTGAGTGCCGCTGAGATGGATTCAGAGTCGGGTTCACAGTTGGGGGTAGGGTAAAGCCATTCCCGCAGGTCGCTGTCCCATACGGAGGTTGTTCGGCCCGCGGCAAAATCTTTACAGTACACGTCGATTACGGTGCTTGTGCTCGATCTCCGCGCCACGGCTTGGAGGATCTCTAGCTTAGGCACCTCTCCGATCTTGACCGCGACCTCAGCAGTTTGGGCGGTGATGCCGTCCCTGTGTACGACGGCTGAGCCCATAGATAGCGCCAGAGTGTCACTGGCCTTAAAGACAGCCAGTGGTACGGAGACCTTCACCGCACGACGGTCGCCGCTGATCTTGTAACTAGGTAGCCTGACTATCTTTTCACCGTTGAGGGTCCACTTGCTCTCGCTCCTTAAGCTCGAGAGGTCCACGGTTCCGGAGAAGTGGAGGGTCACCTCAACCCGCCGCCGACGATAGTCCACACCATGGGGCTCCATCCCAAGCAGCCGAAACTGTGGGGTGGTGAAGCTGTGAGACCATGGCCCTGGCTTCATGCCGCCCTTGGCCTCATCGGCGCCCGGCGTCATCGTCAGTGTGTAGTCGGTGCCAGCTCGAAATCCCTTGCTCGGCCTGAAGACCAAGGTCGTCCGGTTGATATACTCAAGGGTCCCCGGTTCGTGCGGGGTTAGGGCGATGGCCGCTGTCTTGGCTGGGCCTGACCGCTCAACCACCTGCTCGGCCCACTGAAACCACACGGCGTCGGGAGTGCTATTGACGCGCCCTACCGGCGTTATCAACGGTCCGGCAGGGTCTGCCGGAGCTTCTCCTTTAGTCGCATCCGACGGTTGCCCAGATCTGGAGAGCGTACAGGAAGGCAAGAGGAACGAGACGATAATTGTGAACAGTAGCGAGCGCATAGCGGGGGTCTCCTTGTGGTGGTCCGTAACCTCTATCGCAAAGGGCGTGCCAACCTACATGTGGGCCTCCCAGGCGAAGACGCCCCCACCGCCAACCAAGGGCGTGCTACGAATTTGATCTTTTTTGAAACAATTCGTGGATGACCGAACGTACAGAGTGCAGGCTAGCGAAAAGGTAATATTGAGGGCGTCATGGCTAAACAAGGCGCCCACCAGGTAGGGGGGCTTCATGTCAGGCGGATTACCAACTGGACAGAGGGTGCT
>CALELH010000275.1 GCA_937902595.1 uncultured Myxococcales bacterium | reverse complement strand
GCACGCATCTACGATCCCTGAGGCCGCCGAAGCATCAGAGATGTCGGCTTGATGAATCGTCGCCTCACCGCCGGCGGCGATACATTCCTCGGCGACGGCCTGTGCGGCCTCTGCCTGACTTCTGTACACCAAGAAGAGTTTCGCGCCGTGATCCGCGGCTAATCGCAACGCGATCGCTCGCCCAATCCCTCGACTTGCTCCTGTGACCAACGCAATCATGAGTGCTCCGTTCTCCGCACGCTGAGTACGCGTGGCGGCACTGTATGCCACGAAATGAGCGGTCAACCAACGTGAACCGCCTTTTGAGACAGGATAATCGTTCCCTAGAACAATTTAAGGCCCCTGTCGGGGACCTCAGTCCACGGACTCCAACGCGATGATGGTAGTCTGCCCACCGATCCCGGCGGCCTGTACGAGGCATCGCTTGGGCGCTCCGTCTCGCGCGTGTGTGTGAACAAGGTCGATGCCATGACATTCTGGAGCGAGTCGCTCAAAGAATAAGACGGGAGGGATCAGACCACGTCTCATACTCATGAGCGCGCAGACCATGGACAGGGGACCACTGGCTGCCACCGAGTGTCCTAGGTTTCCTTTGTTGCTCGTGACTGGCGGCTGCTTGTCACCAAAGACAGTCCGAAGTGCCTCAGCCTCGATGCTGTCATATTTGACGGTGCCGTTGCCGTGCGCGTAGAACAAATCAACCTCATCGAGGCTCCAAGCGGCCATTTTAAGTACTCGCTGGATGCTATCAGCGACCACCTCAGGATCACCGGTACCCATGGCGTGGCCTGCGCACGCGTTCGCGTAGCCTGCAATGCGAGCGATCGGTTGGCGTCCACCCGCTCTCGCTCGGTCTTCGGTCTCCAAGGAGAAGAACGCAGCGCCTTGCCCAGGGGCGAAGCCGTCATGGCTTGCGTCAAAGGGACGGACAGCGTCAGGAGTACTTCGAGAGGTGAGGGCTTCGAGCCGCCCAAAACCCGTCATGTGGAGTGGATTTGCCGAGCAGTCAGCCCCACCGGCGAGAATAAAGTCCGCGCGATCTTCGGCGATGGCCCAGGCTGCTTCGCCTACTGCTTGCAGGCCACCGACGCCTGAATTGCAGTAGTTTTGATTGATGCCGCGTGCGTCTAGATCAGCGGTGGAGAAGCCCAATACGTTATTGCTCAGTCCCTTAAGCAGCCACAGAGGGTTAATTCTGTGCATGCCCACTTCGCCGAACTCTGCGGCGTCGAAACCGGCGCCCCCGCTCGCAGCAGAGATGGCAGGGAGTAGATCTTCGGTCTTGCCGACCGCCGTACCCGCGCCAACGAAGATACCGAACCTGTCGGGGTCTAGCTCACCCTCCTCAAGACCGCTCGCGTCATAGGCTCGCTTAACGCCAGCCATGCCCAGACGGACCGCATCGGTCATGAGCTTTAGGTTCTTCCTGTTCTTCACCCACTCCTTCGCGGCGAAGTCTTTGACGAGGCCGCCGACACGAGTCGGGAACACATCAGGATCGAAGCCACCGATCTCAGCGAGACCCGACTCCTTCCTTACGAGCGCATCAAACAGTGATTCGGGTGTATGTCCGAGTGGGGCTGCTACGCCCATAGCTGAGATGACGATCTGGTCCAAGGCGCGGCTCATCCGGTCTCCAATTCTGTCATGATCGCTTCAATGTCTCGTTCGTTGTCGAGGGACCCGGTCGGCGCCCGTCTGACTTGTCGCTTCACGTGGGTGAGGTTCGCGCGGCCGGGGCCAAGGTGCCAGAATCGCTCAATACCACGCTCAAACATCAGCTTGATACTCTCTCGCCATCGAACAGCACCAACAACCTGGCGCACAAGTCGCATCCTAATCTCCGACGCGGCCGACGCTGATATCCACTCGGCGTCCACGTTGCTGATGTAGGGCACGAGCAGCGGTCCAAAATGCACATCGGCGAGGTCTGCTTCAAGCTGCTCCGCTGCTGAGCCGAGCATTCGACAGTGAAATGGAGCGGACACAGGTAGAGGCGTTACGATGGCGCCAGCCTCAGCGAGAGCGTCAGATACGGCCAGGACGGCGTCAGTTTCGCCGCTGATTACCGTTAGCTTTGGGGCGTTGTACACGGCGGGAGCGCAGTAGCCAGCGGTCTCTTCGCAAGCGCGCATTACG
>CALELH010000274.1 GCA_937902595.1 uncultured Myxococcales bacterium | reverse complement strand
GACGCCGCGCCCATGGTCCCTGACGCCGCGCCCATGGTCCCTGACGCCGCGCCCATGGTCCCCGACGCCGCGCCCATGGTCCCTGACGCCGCCGCGCCGCCAGAACCAGGACCATGTGGACCCAATCGCTTCTTCTGCGAACAGAGTGGTCACTGTATTCCATCTCGCTGGCTATGCGATCTTGGGGCTGACTGCGAACCCTTTGGTGAAGATGAATCAGACGAGGTCTGCTCGGTCCACCCACTCCCGGATCGGTGTTTCATCGAGGAGGTCGGGTTTGGGGACAACATCTGCTACCCCGGCTGCTGGAACCGTCAACGGTGCCAGGAACATGAGCGGTGTGAGATCACCGCCGTGGGTGAGGCGTGTATCCCTGACTGTCGGGCGACCGGATGCCCGAACCGCTTGATCTGTGGGGAGGACGGACGCTGCAGCCAAGATCCAACGATCATGATCATCGGCACAGAATGTGAGTCCAGTGATGAGTGTCTCGGCCGAACCTGCTGTGTGCCCACGGTTCTTGAACCTGAGAAGCTCGACGATCCGCGAGTCAGGGTCTGTCTTCCGATGGACCGGGCAGAAGAGCTCAATCCCGGCGGTCGCGGTCGCTGCCAAGGGTCATGTGAGACCTGTCTCAGCATGACGGGGACGACCTGGTGCTATCGCGGCAACTGCTTTTTCGATTGTAACCAGCTGGATCACAACGACGATTGGGAAGAGGACGTACTTCAGCTCGGCCAGTGCGTCGTCAATCAAGATTATTGCTGGGCCGGCTTCTGCCAGTGCATCGACTCTCAAACCGGCCTGTGTCTTGTCCCCGCCCCCTGAATCAGCGCTCCCCAAGATCGGCGCCCAACGAACCTCTCAGGACCGCAGCGCTTGGTCAACGCCAGAGGTGAGCTTGGCACAATGGAGCGGATCACGACTCGTGTGACACCTCTCTCCTAGACTCAAACGCATTTCTTAGTAAGAAACCAGACATCTCACGTCTACTGCTTACGAGCTTAACAGCTCGTAAGTGAACTCATTTTCTTTGTCGCATCAGCGCCTACATATTTCGGTAGGTGTCGAGGATCGGTTTGAAGGAAGGGGCCGGTTCTCGATGAGGTATCTCACCCACGCGGCAAGAACTCATCTCGCCAAGAGAAGGATACCCATCATGAAAACCTCCAACAGTCTCCTTGTCCTATTGTCTACTTTAAGCTGCATGCTGGCCGCGTCATGCGGAGGAGACCTCGAACCGCCGGACCCATACAGCCCCACTGAGCTTGAGCCCATCTCTGCAGAACCTGAGAACGGGAGCGAGGGCAGCGAGATCATAGAGATTAATGACCCTAATGGCCTGTTTGCCGAAGAGGATCCATCCGATGATGTCGATGAGCTCGAAGACGAGCACTTTTATACGAGTTGGGACGATGGGACAGGTGACTCAGAGATGGTCGCACAAAATCGGTCTGCAGGCCCTCATCTGGTCCATGTCTTTTTTCATATACTAGATCCACACACCGACACGAACGAAGTCACACGACACCGAATCAATGAACAGATGAAGAGACTCAAGATGGCTTTTGCGCCCACGGGGATGTTCTCTCCATATGCGATCTCTTTCAAGCTAGAGGAGATCATTCGGTACAAGAATGACCTGTGGCACTCCAACATTCTTGATCCACGAATTCTCCCCGAAGTGGCGCACCAATCGTTGACCCAACGCTTAATGCACCTGACAGAGCTGCTCAGACAGAACGTGAGGCAGGGCCGTATCGGAGAGAGAGCGGTGACCCCCAATTTTGGTCAGAGACGCGACTACATCAGGCACGATCATGGTGGCCAAGGAGGTGTGGAAAAGTACCTGAGGAGAAAAGGATCTTGGCAAAATGGAGTAAGCTCGCCCTTTGCGCTACACGTCTATGTGGCTGACCTCCGCAGCTGCGATGCCCGGTCGGATCGCATGATCTCTAATGAATATGAACAGTACGAAGCGCCTGGTCGGAATGATTACGGTCCAGAGCGACGTAAGCGCTGCGTTGGTAACATCATCCCCTGGGTCTCTCTACCAGCCGACGGCGGCATTCCACAGCTGCAGATGTGGGGGGCCTCCGGCGTCTTTCTCAACACCAGCCTATTGTTTGGTGCCCACGAGAGCTTCGCCTATAGATTTGGCGACGCGAGCTATCGAAAACCGATTCAACTTTATGGTCATGGAGACATGCTCATACAAGCCGTCGGGCGGTGGTTCGGGATCAAGAACGCCTCCGGATTGTCGTGCGACAAGGACAACGATGGGTTTTGCGCGACCCCCAGACAATTGGCCACTCCCCAGCGATGTATTGACACCTTGTATCGTCGGTGGAAGGCGGTATATGAGCGCAATAATGAGTCCGGCGGGATATTCGGTCGTCACTTTGGGAGACGTCAGTGCAATCGTAACATTTGTGGTCCCAGGGACCGCGACACGTGTCCGAACTCTCGTGGAAAAGACAGCATCAATAATTTCATGAGCCAGGCACCTGATTTCTGTAGACGGAGCTTCAGGCCTGAACAGCGACGTTACATGCACGTTCGTCTCTACTCAGGCTTTAGAGTGCCCCCTCCCATATGCATCCGCGCAGGGGGTTAGGACACACTGTCGTTCAGACATCGGCGCGTCTGCTCATAGACGCCTCGGAAGATGCCAACTGAGCCGGGAGCGCCGCAGCCCCGGCTCAGTGAATGGCTTCACCCAGCCGGATAAAGCCGCATAGAGGCGCCCTCCGATAGCCCCACTCTCCTGTCTGAGGCGCCTCTGCCCCCTATTTCATAACCAAACATGGTGCCACTAAGGCTCATCCCAAGCTTCGTGTCCGGCCTGTTTCGTCTGCTTCGAGCGGTCATCCCGTCTAGCGGATAGACACTTCACTGCGGCTTGGCGTGACTACAGCGGCGTGTTTGCGACCCCCAAGAGCCGGCATCGACGCTCAGACCGATGGGGTAGCCATTAGAATCACGGTCGTCTAAGACTCTGTGAACCAATGTTGAAATCAGTCGTGTTCCAAACATGTCGAATCTAGCGTCACCCAGGCGAGGAACTGCATCGTGAGAGTGGACAAGCGGTCATGGCGTCGGCCAGCGTCTGCCGCCTCGCGGTCATGGTCCATCGGATCTAGCGTCTGTCTCTTAGGGCTCTACCTGCTAGGCGCGCTCAACCCGGCGTCAGCTGAAGAGAGGCGAACGGATGAGATCGCCTTAGACATTCAGGGGTGCTCCGCGGACACCGTAAATCAGCTAAACTCAACCCTCGCTCGTTTACCTAAGGGGCTCACTCACGGGGCCGCTGCCAAGATTCATATTCGGTGCGTGTCCGAGGCCATTCCCTTCGGCTTTAGACTCCTCGAAGACGCTCCCACCATCTCCTTGGCCCTGGGTCGACTCGCCCCGATTCGAGAGCGTCGGGCGCAGTATCGATTGGAGCACCTCTCCGAGGATGAACAGGCGTCGTTATGGCATAACCGCGGCTTGATTCATGCGCTCATGCTGTTGAGAGCTCAAGAGTCGTCTTGGCATCTCGACCATCGATTCCGTAGAGCGAACGGTTGGGAGCAGGAAGGCCTGGTCGCCGAAAATCGGGATCCGTGGGGCTACTCCCGCTCTCAGGGAGAGTTGAGCGCTTTAGACGACCTGGTGACTTTCAGCGAAGAGTGGTTTGTCCGTCCGCAACGTCGAAGAAGAGTGCCCGACAATCGGGTCGAATGTCAGTCTTTCACCAAAGGACGATTCTTAACTCAGCTGTTCTATCCAGAGCGACCCGACCAGCCGCCGGCGAAGTGCGTGCAATTCTGGTCTTGGAGTAACTCCTATCCAGGGATGGATATTATCTTTACCAGCCCGACCCATGCTCCCGTGTCTAGCTTTGGACACTTGGCGATTCTCCTGAGGAGCACCGCCGCAGTAGAGCCCGAATACTTAGACCCTGTGTACCAATACGTAGGGCTTGTATCGATGGGCGAGGGCGTACATTCGTTTGTCGATTTCATTCAAGATGACATCCCCCTTGTCCTTCATCCTGAACCCTTCTTGAACTTTGAAAGACAGAACCGTTTTCGAGAAGACCGGCGAGTGTATCGCTATCCAGTGCAGCTTAAGGCCGAAGAGCTGACCTGGGCTAAAGCGCGACTGTGGGAACACACGAGACGCATGCACCTGGTCTATAAGTTTGCGACGAGCAATTGTGCGGAGCGGGTCTTACGACTCTTTGATTTCCTGTCCCCCCAAGAGACTCTCCACCAGCCAGGAATCACCACATCTCCTATGGGCGTCCTATCGGCTCTGACTCAAGCTCAGAGATTGGGGGTGAGACCGCTGGTACAGCCGTCGCTGACAGTGGAGCTGGATCAAATGGAAGAGAGGCTGCGCTCCGATGACCTTCACAAACAGGTGGCGGGGCGTCGTCCTCCGAAGCTAGGCCCGATCTCGTCGGAAGTGTATGCAGACTGGCGTCGCTTCCTTGGGCAGGTCGCCGATGACGAGCTTGAGATCTTGCCCTATTTGCACGCAGCCCAAGATTATTATGACCTCGCAGGCTGGAGAGCGCAGCGCCAGCCGACCCATTCAGTCCCGATTCGAGGCATTGAATTATTGGCGTTCAAGCAGGCGCTTTTTCACGAAGAGAGATACGCTCAGGAGGTCTCTAAGCTTGTCGCTGAGTGGGTGCAAGCGCAGGGCGGCGGTCCAGCTCAAGAGGCAGGCGAGACCCCCTCCAGAGTCTCCGTGTTAACAGACCAAGTCGTGGAGTTGATTGGAGAGAAGATCCAAGAGATCGGATTGGATGCGACTGTCGACTCGACCGCGGCTTCATCTACTCGAGTACTAGAGACTGAACCCCCGTCCCTTCCCTGGGGCAGTGATGGTGCCCTGAGCCTCAATCTTGCCCATGAGGCCCGAGAGTCTACCTATAGAGCGAAGCTAGTGGGCGCCCTCTATCATGAGCGGCAAGGTGTATATCGAAGCCACCTAAATCCACCAAGTCGGGACTTAGAGATCTTGGCTCTGAGTCTGGCTGCGGACAACCAGCGGAACATCGAAGTGACGCTCACTCCCATCAGCCTCCATGGCAGGCGCGGGACCTTTGGTCTGTCACGGCTGGGTGGGCTCTTTGACACCCGCGTGGGTGTCTCTGGACAGCTTTTCCGAGCGGAGGGCGCTGTCGGCTCGTCAGTGCAGCTTCTTGACTGGCGAAATCATCGTGGTGACCTCAGCGTTGGACTGCGATTCGAGGGCACCGTCGGTAATGAAGACCAGACGCAGATGAACGCGCCTTACTTTGCGTCCATCACCATCCCGATCTCCAAGGGAGTGGTCGCGCGCGGAGGGGTGGCTCAGAGTCTGTTTCAGACCAATAAAGCGAAGGTGGAGCGCAGCGAAAAGGTCACCCTAGAGTTTGGGCTCCCTTATGGAGCCAATCACACCCTGACCTTCATCTCTTCGTGCCGCCACGAGGTGCTCTCAAGAGCCGGAGACTCCATCGAGTTCGAGATGGGGTTTCGAATTCAATAGCTTGGATCGCCGTCGGGGCTTGGCGTTGAGCCACCCTACGGCCGACATGACTCGGAGCGGTGTTTCCTCGTTCCGCGCAGCTCCTGGCGGAGCTCCTCGAGATTTCGAAATGGTCTCTTGGCCATCTTGCGAAAGATCTTGAGGAGCTTCTCCTTCCGCTTGAGTAACGCACATTGAAACATCTT
>CALELH010000273.1 GCA_937902595.1 uncultured Myxococcales bacterium | reverse complement strand
GGGCGGTCACATTGACCACCTCAGCGAAGTCATCATGGGAGAGCGCCTCACCACTCAGATCGAAGGAAATGCTCTGACTCGGCTGTAGATTAAAGGACCCGGAGACCCCTCCAACGGCAGGCATCCAATCGGGCAGGTCGGCGACCTCTGCCAGGGCTTCATCGGAGAGTTCCAAGCCCCAGGCTTCGCTCATGAAGGTGCCGAGGTTATGCCCCATAACCTGAGAGACCTGAATGAGCCAGGTGTCTCGCTCGGCCGCGTTCCCTTGCGGCAGCTCAGCCCCCTCAGCGTTGTACCGCTCGAAGACTTCACGGATGGCCGGCCACCCAAAGTGGTCTCGCAGCTGGAGGAAGAACGCGAGCTTCACGTCGACGCCCACCGCGGCGTAGGGACCTCCGGCGAGTCCATTAAGGGCCCGTCTCATCACCGTATCGGCTGCCCCCGTCCAACCCCAGCCGCCTTGTTCGCGGATACCGAGCTGGTCGTATACGTACACCGTGAAGATGTTCACCGTAGCCTCGACGGATCCATCGAAGGTATACGCGTTGTCCCACCCCCAGGTTTTGTCCGGTCGGCGCTGCGCTTCATGGCCCAGTTCGTGGAACCAGCCCCACGACCCCGTCGACCGCAGATGGGTGTAGTCAAAGAGATTGGCCGCTGACCCGACGGGTCCCTGAGTAGGGTACCCTGCGTGGAGATAGCCGGCGCTGACCTGAACATCTATGTTGATCCGCTCCGCCATGTGGCGTCGATCCGCGTGGGTGCCCAACTCATCCTGCAGCCGGACGACATCGCTCCAGAGGGTCATGACCTCCGTTGGGTTGTCCAGGGTTCGAATCAGATTCGAGGGTAGGCTGATGATGAGGGTGTCGCTGACCATCTCTGCGTAGGGCGCAGGCGCGTCTCGTAGGCCCGCGACCCACGCCTCGTCGGTCGTCTCGCCAAGCACGAAATAAGGCGCCTCGACGGCGCCATCGATCACGACGTCGAAGGGCGCCAGGTCACGACTCTCGGTGCCCACGTCGATGTAGAGCGCTCCGCCATAGGGACTGGCCCCGACGATCTCGTCCGCGTCGAGGGGCCAGCTCCAATGCACCTCGGCGGGCCTCAACCACGTATCTCGACGGGCGATATTGTCGGTGTGTCCGCCGAACCGTAAGAGAAAGCCGGCTTCGGTCACGGCCGCGGGCACCGTCACCCGCACCACCTCGCCGGGTGCACCATACAGCCCCGTGGAATGCCAGCGGGTCTGCGCCGGGTCGATGCGGACAACCCGCCGCACGCGGGGGGCGTCATCGGGCACCACGCCAAAGATCGCCGCAGCCGAACGGTGGGCCTCAATCGCCTCCGGCTCAAGGGCCCGCAGTATGCTCAACTCACGTTCGAGTAAGGCCTTGTCCCACGCCGAGCTGACTCGAGACTCAGGCGTCGCCACGACGCGATTGACCGCGTCCCCGAACGCAACATTCAGACGCTGAATCCAGGGGTCGCTCGGCGCGAGCGCCTGATATATTCGGTTCAATAGGCCACCGGCGCGGTCCAGCACATCCGGCTCGGCCCCCGCCGCGTCCAGGAGGAGCCCAACGGCATCTTCTGCGTCTACGCGGCCACGAGTTCGGGTGATCTCAATGACGCCCCGATCCCCTCGGCTTCCTCCAGCAAAGCCGATGCCCGCTTCTCGAAGAAGCAGATTCCCGGGTGCTTGATAGATGGGCTTCCGCCACCACCACTGATAGCCAACTCCGTAATCGCAGATGAAGAGGCCGCCGCCCCCACGTACAAACGACCCGATGGTCTCGAGGGCCGCCTCGGAAGGGTTCGAGCCCAGCCAGGGCGGAATGAACACATCAGCGTCGGCCAGCGCACCCGCGAGGTCGGCCTCAGCGCTCACCACGACGTTGAGATAGCCCTGGTCCCGCAGCCAGCCGGCGACCTCATCCGATAAGGTCACGATGCGCACCTCGAGACCATCGCCACCAAGCCAGGCGATTCCATTGCGATAGAAGGTCCCTGACGCCTCACCGTATTGATGCATGTTGAGCATCTGATGGTCCGGCATCGCGACCACGAGGCCACGCCCCCATCCGGCGGCAGCCACAACCGGTCCTTCGCTGGCTCCGTCCGTGTAGAAGGCGACGTCGTGGGCAGTCGGCCCAAAAGCGACCATATAGCCTGGGCTTTGGCCGCTATGAATCGAGCGGACGTCGGCCAGGAGCGCATTACGGGCCGCACCGGCGTTGAAAGCCCGATTGACCGAGACATGCCAGCTGGCGTCCTGACCATCTGCAGACAGGCTGATGGTCGCCCGCCCGACAAAATCCATGGGCGGATTCAAGCGCAGGCCATCGAGCGCCGCGTTCACGGCGTCGCGAGAACCGGTAAAGACCATCTCGGCGTCATTGTCACCATCACCGGTCTGGAACTCGAGCCCATCGGCCCCGGACAGAGTCAAGACGCCCTGGGTGGTGCTGATGCGCACCGGGCCGTCGGGCTCACCGCTGACCGTCGGCGCATCAAAGGTGCGCTGCGAGAACGTGATGGCGTTATTGACGCGAGTGACGCCCACCGGCGGCACCTCGAACGAGACCACCTGAGCCCAAGCCGGGGTGGTAAGACACAGGAAAACGGCACTCAGAATACGCATAAAAGCTCCCCCACTTGAGTGGCAAGGCAGCTTATCCTTTTTTCGTCTCGCAAGGACAGCGCCTCTGCCGCCGGGGGTTATCTCAATAGTCTTATAGTACCGATTGCGGTACCTATTTCGGCACAAGACTACTTCTGCGATATTGGCAGCTAATCACTCAACCCTTGTAGAAGGATGCGCCATGTTGGAATGGATGATTACGTACACATCAAGCCAACACTTCGAGCTTGAGGGCCCCAGCGAACAGGCAGAGGCACGCGAAGAGTTCGCTGACTTCGACATCGAGATCGACCCGGAGGTCGACGACCCACCCTTCGAGGTGAGCATCTCGAACAAGGTCGTGGCGGATCTGCGGGTCGAGGGCACAGCTGTGCATCGGCACATCAGCTGTGCCATCGCGATCAAGGTGACCGACCTCGAGGCCTTCAACAAGCTGCTCGATGAAGAAAGCTGGTACGACCCGAGCGACGGCGAGTACGAGATCAGCAGTGCGGTCAACTACTGGATCTGCGACACCACCTGCGCCCCCGACTACGCCAACTTTATCAGCGAGAGTTGCGACTACGACGTAGTGCAGATCAGCAGGAACTGAAGTCCCGAGCGACCGGCTCACTGGCGCTGGCGCCACAGGGCTTTCAGTCTCTGATGGCGCGCAGCACTGAGTTGAGTCTGGGAGAGACCCTTTTGCTGTGCCCCGAACACCTTGGGGGTAACGGTGCGGCGGTGCGGCGGGCTCGGGCAGGTCACCGACCCGGATGACGCGTCGCGGTCGAGCTTGCACGCGGAGCGCGATCTTTACGCGAGTGCACTTGCGTTGTGCGCTTTGAACTTCCTATCCTCCCAGCGCACAGGTAGCGGCCGACCGCTGTATGACATGAACCCGAAGAGGAGCTGGCGATCCCCATGAGCGACGAGCAGACAGAGTTATTGCCCTGTGAGGCCTTGGGTCCAGATGACGCGACGCAGGTTGTCATATGGTTGCATGGGTTAGGGGCCAACGGTCACGACTTCGTGCCCATCGTGCCGCTGCTACAACGGCCCAGGACTCGCTTTGTCTTTCCCCACGCACCCAGTATGCCGGTCACGATCAACATGGGTCACGTCATGCCCGCCTGGTATGACATTCTGCACATGGGGGAAGGCCCGAACAGAGAGCCCGACGCGCAGGTCATTGAGTCAACCCGACGTGTTCATGACTTGATTGAAGCCGAGCGTACGCGGGGCATCGACGCGAACCAGATTGTCCTCGCCGGTTTCAGTCAAGGGGGAGCCATCGCGCTCCACGCTGGGATTCGGTATCCGGAGACCCTCGCTGGCATTATGGTCCTCAGCGCCTACGAGCTGAGGACCGACTCCAGACAGCGAGAAGCGCATACAGTCAACGCTGAGACGCCCATGTTATTCTGTCATGGATCACTGGACCCGGTTGTGCCCGTTCACCGAGGTCGGCGGGCGTTCGAGGCCTACGAACAGGAGGGCCGTTCGTGTACGTGGCAGGACTATCCCATGGGTCACGAGGTGTGTGGTCCAGAGATTGAACTCATTCGAACTTGGTTCGGACGATGCCTGGATGAGTGATGGACTGTCAGCGGCGTCTTGATTCGTTTCTTGTTGATCAGAGACTGGAAGGGGAGTCTCTTTGAATCGTTGTCTATGGGGTTTGCTCACGCTGGGATTGGCCGCGTGCCATAGTGATGAATACACCGGCGCGACGGACTCTCAAAACCACAACAGAACGCTGCTGAAAGTTTAAATATCTTTTTTGGGGGCGACCCCAGTTCCTGTTATCGACAGACTTAGGATTCCACTCGTCGAAGTCTCACCCGCAAGGAGCTCAAGAAAATGAAGTTAAAGGTTCACTATCATTTACACGGCGACAACATCATAGAATGTGAACGTGCTATCGAATTGATAGCGCAAGCGCTTGATGCGACTGTTCATTTGATCGGCGGAAACCCGTCTTGCCCAGTCTGGCAGCTTTCGTCTTCAGAGCAGCGTATCCATGTGCGGTGTTTCCCTGGCTATCACCGCTGGAGCACATCGATCTTGGATGGGCTAGCCACCTCCCTTCGTGAGGCGCCGGATGCGCTGTTATGTGAATTGAGAGGCAACAAAGAACGGCCCATCGTAGCCTGGGAATTCTGTGGCGCGCTACCGGCCGGAAACAATGCCTGGCAACGCAGTGGCCGTGCGCTGGGCCTTGCCCATGCCGGTGTGCCATATCTTTACTATTCGGAACTGGGTGGGCTTGAGCTCGATGTGCGAAGAGAGCCAAAATCATCTCGTCTACCGAACCCTTTGGTCCCCTTTTCCTATGTGGCTCATTCGGGAAGATGCTCCGCACCGCCGCTACCGGTCTATGTGCCAGCCCCTTCAGCTCCCGTGAGTGAACAGCAGAGATGGGCGGACATGTTTGGTGAGCAAGATGCACTCGACTTTTTACAGGCGCTATTGCGTCAGACCAGCCAATCGCCTTCTGCGAAACGTCTCATCGAAAAGGGCCAAAAAGCCGTATTGGCATTGATCGAAGGTAGACGCCGCAGCGATACTGCTCCCTCCGAGGTGTGGCAGCATATGAGCCGCGCGGGCAATAATGTTGCAGCTGTGGCGGCGAAGGCAGAATGGCCGTGGAAAAAGAAGGTTTCGATTCCGACCACACCTAGTTTTTCAATCCTACTGGACATGGTTTCCAAGAGGTTCGGTTTCGCTATTGGGTCCGGCTCGATGCCCTTGTGTGTGATCCCTGCAACTCGTAGGCGGGACTTGTCGAAGGAAATAGCCGAACTCCATGTGTCTGATCCCAGCTTCACGCGGTGGGTGAGCCACGGTTCGGGTCCACTGGTCATGGTGTGGGTAGCTGGTTTCAAGCCCCGCGGAGACGACTCTCGACCCGACCGTGGATTGCTGCCCTTGGCTCGTATGGTACTTGGTCCCGACGTTGACATTCTCACTGTGGTCTACGGCCCAGCCAAGTCTGTCACGTGGGACACTTTGCGAACTGAGCCGTCGTTATTGGCCAAACGAAATGGGTTATGGGAAGCCATTTTTCAGTGCTCGGATGGTCTTCTGGTCGATAGCAGGACCCAGACGCCGGGTCAGCAGATGGGAGGCATCCTGTTGGACACTGAGGCCGTAGATATGCCGCCTGATGATCAAGACTCTCCCAATGCCTGGCCAACCAAATTGGGAGAGCATGATATCGATACGTGCATCCACACAATTTTTCATCATGGCTTGCCAGACCAAGCCTTTGAAATGATGTGCAACCCGCCTGGTGGCGATTGGAGTGGTGTGAGCTTCCGTGCCAATGACTCGGGCAAGGAATGGCGGTGGACATCATTACCCCGGGTTTCGGCTACAGGAGCCAAGCGCCCAGATCACATCTTCTTACTTCATCGAAGTGGAGCCCAAGACTTGTTGCTGGTCATTGAGTCCAAGGACAAGGTGGGGTCCTTGCGAGAAAATGTCGGTCCTGATTTGGTACAATACGTAGAGGATCTGCTTCATCATGATCCGACCATTGAACGAAATCAGAGCGGTGAACGTTGGGTTCCGGCACAGAGTAAACCGTGTCTTGAGGGCCAACGATCCGTTTCAATAATTGCGTTTTTGGATACGACCGACGATCGAATCGCTGCGGGTCTAAAGAAGACCGCTGCGGATATTGCCATTGCCATTCAGTTGAAGCCAGAGCGCATTGTGCTCCGGGTGTTCGGTAGCTCAGACGCTCTGCTCTGGTTGAGGCCGGTTCTCCGGCAGTCCGAGCATGCGTTGCCCTGGCGGATCGAAGTTGAGATAAACCGCCTCTCTGACTGAATCGATGGATGTATTCATCAGGCGAGTGAACGGCGAGTTACCCGTATTGATCAGAAACTTATTCGCGAATAGCGATTCTGGAACGGCGTTGCTGTTGTACTCTCTGCTACCCGCTTTACCGTCCAGGGTCATGATCCAAAAGACGCCTTTTTCGTTGAGTTCTTCGACAACCCTCCACAGCCGATCGAAATCAAAGGCAATGGGCTTGTAGCGTCCCCGAGTCCCCAGGTATGGCGGGTCAAGAAAAACGAAGTCTCCTTTCTTGGCGGGGGCCAGCGTGTCCTCAAAGTCGGATTCTAGGAAATCCACATTGCCTAAGGCCCGAGCCCAGGCATGCAGGAGGCTTCGAAGAGTCTCTGGTTTGATACCGGGCCGAGTGTGGTGGAGCGAGTTATTAAACTCTCCGCTCTTGTTGAAACGAATGAGTCCATTGACACACATACGCGACAAAACCATGAGGTCGAGCGGGTCATAGTGCTCGTTAAATCGATCACGAACATCGTAAAAGACGGTGTGCCCTGTGGCCTGACGCTTATCCCAAATAGATGTGTAGTGGTCAGCAACATCGTCCGGTCTATCTACGATTGCGTTCCACAAATCGATCAGAGGTCCGATCACATCCCCAGCGACCGCACGGACACATGGCCGACCCGGCAGCATCGCACCACTGCCGATAAATGGCTCAAAGTAGGTAGATTCAGGTGTTCGTGACGATGGCCACAAAGCGTGTAGCTGGGTGGCGATGGGTCGTTTACTCCCCGGCCATTTGATGACTGGCATGAGTGTTTTCATGGGTTATCGTTCCCGAATAGAGACTGCTGGTGCGGCTCTTTCAGTTCCGCATCCAACCGTCGGCGCGCCAACTCCGCATACTCTGTATTCACTTCGAAGCCGATGGGGGTCATATTATTCCGCAACCCCCCCAGCATTTCGGAACCGCTGCCTGCGAAGGGAACCAGCAAGGTGCCCCCCGGTGTTCCAGACACATCAATGAGGCGCTCCACAACCCTCATGGGCTTTTGAGTGGGGTGTTTGCCATGTGCTAACTCTTCACGAGATTTGTTGTTTGGTATGTCCCAGACCGTGCGGAGTTGCTTGCCTTCCTTCTTCAAATGGTCGGACGTGTACACAGCGTTTTTCACGTTCTCGTAGTTAAATCGGTATTGCCTGTTCTTAGCGGTTCCCGTGTGGACCCAGAGAATGGTTTCGTGGCTCGCGGTCATCCGTCGAGCAGAGAGGTTGGGGAAAGCATTCCGCTTGTACCAGACTACTTCGTTGATAATCTCCAGTCCGAGCATCTGGCATGCCACATTAACAAGACCAGAGTTGTGGTAGGTGGAGTGAATCCAGATCGACCCTGTGGGCCGGACAACGCGCTTGAGTTCGTCAAGCCACCGCAAGGCGAACCGCAATCCCTCAAGCCCCTGAATACGATCCCACTCATGATTGGAAAGATCCCAACCGCCACCCATGCCAGGCAAGCTATGCCCATCTGAAATATTCCAGGTGGCGTGGGTCGAGGCACCATATGGTGGGTCGGCGATGGCTAAGTCGATGGAGTCTGTCTCCAAGGATTGGACGCCCACCAAAAAGTCTTCCTCGTATAGTCGATATGGCTCTGAAACGAGATCGGTACCAACTCGTTTCTTCAATTCCACCGTCGAGTGATCCTGCGTTCCGCTCATTCTGCTATCACCCCACCAACATGCTGCCGCTTTACGTCCAATTTTCTATTTTCAACCCAGTGTAGGATGTCCACTGCCAAGAACCTCCATGAACCAGAGACCTTAAAGCCAGGCAATTGTCCCGCGTTTGCCATTCGATAAACAGTACGCTCATTCACGCTCAAGAAATGAGCGACGTCCCGAACAGTCCAAGTAGTCGTCATAGAACCTCCGATGGGTTAATCCACTGATATTGATGGCCCATCAATGGGCAACGGATATGCATATAACTAATCAAAATATACATGTATAGGTCACAGAAATACCTATCTGTACATTCTGATCCATAGGTGTACATAAAAGTGAAAATAAGTGCATTTGGCTTGAGAGTTGGGCGTCTCATCCGGGGCGAGCGTAATTGGGGGGCATAGTCGCAAGGCTGTACCGCACACACCCTACCTAGTGAGGTTCATGGGCCTGTGGCTCATGTAGTGGCTGTCCCATTGGTTCAAACCGGGAAAGACCGGCTAAAAACCACGTTTAGGATAGCCTTAGCCGCCAATGTCGCGCACAGCGTCTTGTGTCAGCCAGGGCGCTCTTCCTTGAAGAGCGCCGAACTTCCTATCCTCTCAGGCGTGATCAGGGGTTGGTCAACGCATCTATGGCACCAGGGCGATAGGTGTTGGGGG
>CALELH010000272.1 GCA_937902595.1 uncultured Myxococcales bacterium | reverse complement strand
TTGGCATCTGGTCCAAGTCCTCCTCCATGTCTTTAACGCTGCCTGTCTCATGATACTGGTCTCGGTGCTGTTGCCCCGCATGGTCCGGGAACCCACCATGACCGCTCGGAGATGGCTGCCCCTCTTGGTTGGGGTGCTGTTCGTCGTCCACCCGACCGCGTCTGGTGTTGTGAACTACATTTGGGCTCGCTCATCCCTCCTGACGGCGGCTCTCCTCTTACCCGCTATTCTATGTTTTATCCGGGGTCGGGTAGGCTGGGCGTCGTTCCTATATGGCCTGGCCTTGTTTACCAAGGTGGAGGCCATTGGCGCCATCGGGGTGTTCGCGATGTGGCTCGTGCTCTTGGCCGCCGAGGCTAGATCCGAAGACGCGGAAGGAGGCCGTGGCGGTTTTCTTGCGGACTTGGGCTGCTTGTTAAGGCTGGAGGCGGCGAGAGCTCTCGCGCCCGTGCTCGTGATAACGGGCGTGTACCTCGGAATACGTGCCTATCTCTTACCTGAGTTTCTAGCCGAGGCTCGTAGCGAGCAGGACATGACGACACTGTCGTACTTCGCTACACAGTTAACCGCGTGGTGGTATTACGTTGGGCATTGGTGGGCGCCGGTCGGTCTCGTCGCCGACCATCTAGGATACCCGGTATTCGCGAGCTTGTTGGAGCCTATGGTCGTGCTCGCTGCGGCTGGTTGGATCGCAGCGCTCTGTGTCCTTGGTCTACTTTACCAAGAGCGTCCCGTGTATGCCTTCCTAGCCGTGTCCGCCCTGGCCCTCATCTCGCCACATTCCTCCTTCTTGCCACTTTCGGAGATGGTCAATGAGCACCGGCCCTATCTACCCATTGGGGTGTTGTCGCTCGGCTGGTTAGTGCCCGCGGGTCACGTGATTTTACGGCGTGGACTACAAGACATGAGGGGACGGGTCTTAGGTGTTCTGGTCTTCATTACCCCGGCTTTGGGCTTCGCGGCGGCGACGGTGGAGCGCAACTCGGTGTTTGAAACCTGGGAGAGCTATTGGACGGACGTCGCGACGAAGGCGCCGTCGTGGAGGGCTCACCTAAACCTCGGTTGGTGGGAGGGTAAGCGTGGTGAGTATGAGAAGGCCGAGGCGCACTACAAGAAGAGCCTAGAGTTTGCGCCCTATAATCTTTATGCCCACAGCAACTTGGGGCGAATCTATGCTCGCACCGATCGACATCAACTCGCCAAGGCCAGCCACGACCGAGCGGTAAAGTTCGATCACCACACCAGCATCGCGCTCGAGGCTCAAGCGGACTATTTTATGGATCAGGGGAGGTATCAAGCGGCCGTAGATGATTTGCGCGCGGCCTTGCCCAGGACAATGGACCGGTATTCCGTCTACGTATCCCTCACGACGGCTTTAGCGCACCTCCGTGATTGGAGGGGAGGGGTGGCGGCGACCCTCAAGGCCAAAGGCTTAGCCCCTGAGCGCGCCTCAGCTGACATCGTGTCAATGATCCGGCCTTTTTGGACCTCAGATGAGCACGCTCGCGCTGGGCTGAGGTACTTCGAATTACTGGAGCCTTCGTGGAAGGGGCAGTGGTGGATCTCGGCGAACTGGAGTCGTCTTGCGGCCAAGCTGGGGCTTCACGGGTTGGCGGAGAGCAAGAAACAAGAGGCCGAACGTCTGAAGGAGCGACCATGAAGCTCTCGGTCCTAATGCCCGCCTTCAACGAACGCCCGACCATAGACGTTATCATCGAGAAGGTGCTAGCGGAGGACCTGGTGCACGAGTTGATTATCGTCGATGACGGCTCGACCGACGGCACTCGAGAGTTCTTGAAGACGCGAGCGTACTCTGAGCCGAGGGTTCAGGTCTTTTTGCATGAACTGAATCAAGGCAAGGGGGCGGCCATCCGCACTGCTCTAGAGAGGGCATCCGGAGACATCGCGATTATTCAGGACGCCGACCTAGAGTACAGCCCGAGCGATTATGCAGCCGTGATTCAGCCCATCGTAGAGGGCGTGAGCAAGGTGTCCTACGGTTCGCGGGTGCTTGGTGGTGAGAACGACTATCCATTAGATAGCTTTAGGGCAGGCTCATACGTAGTGACGCAGGCAGCCAACTTGTTGTTTGGCTGTCGTTTGACGGACGAGCCTACGTGCTACAAAGCCTTCGAGATGGACTTTCTGAAATCCCTCCCCCTCGAGTCCGTGGGCTTCGAGCTTTGCCCGGAGCTGACGGGCTGGGCACGCAAACGCGGGCAGACCATCGTCGAGGTCCCGATTAGGTACGACAAGCGATCTATCGAGGAGGGCAAGAAGATCCGTTGGCGAGATGGGGTCATCGCCCTGTGGACATTGCTTAAGGTGAGAGTCAAATAGGCTCTATGGGGTCCAGGTGTTGTCCCGTACGCCGGCCACACCATAGAGGATGTCACCCCAGGTGGAGCGCTTAATCTTCTCTGCGATAGTGATCCAGTCCGGCGCGATGGCTGGCTGGCCGTTGAGCACCGCCTCGATACCCAGCATCAGGTGAGACAGGAGCACGTTGAGGGTCTTTGGTGCGCCGCTTGGGTATGACGATTTACCCGTCGCGATGATGTCTGCACCGTCGAAGCCCTTAGGGTCTTGAGCCGTCGCCTTGGCGCGGAAGACCTGACGGGTGTAATAGGCGTAGGACTGGCATGAGTGCATCACGATGATCTGATAGTCGGGGGAGTATGCGTCCGGATCATCAAGCAGATGCTTGCTGCCGTATGACGAGTGCCCGTTGTAGTGCACAAAAGTGTAGTCCTTGAGACGCTCACGGAAGCTCGCCTCGAAGCCGCGTCCCCATCCAACCTGGGTGGGGTCGTAGAGGTCGATGATCATCGTCGCGCCGTTATTGTTCCACTCATACCGGGTGAAGCCATCTGGCTGAACTACACCGGTGAGACCCAGGTCTACCTCCAGCATCTCAGCGTGGGAGTTAAAACGGCTCATCGGGTCGTTATCGCCGCGGTTCGGCACGAGGGCGGCCCTGAAGCCAACCTTGTCGCCACCCAGATCCTGCAGGAGCCGGTCATACTCAGGGTACGTTCGTGGCCTGTCGAAGACCTCAGTGATCTCGACCTCGGCCTCGGTCATGGCGATGGTGCAATCGGAGCGCTCTGGTGCGAAATAGTAGTGGAAGTTGTATGAGGCGCCCCTGTGGTCGGCGTCTGCCTGGGCGCATCCGTCCATAGCGTGTGATGTGAACCCAGATGGAACCACGGGCACGAGGGCCGTGAAGTACTGGTCCAGGCTGCCCAGCTTTGGCACGTCTCCGGAGAGCCGCCCAAGCATGTCGATGACCGCGGTGTACTGGATGGTCACCTTGTCATCGCTGACCTGAAGGCTCGTGACTGCGACGCTCTCGGAGAGCTGATTAAATCTCCAGCCGCGATCTTCCGCCGTGGTCTTAACAAACTTCAGCTGTAGATCGATGAGTCGGGTTTGAAGGGTCGGATCGTCCGGTAGGTCTGCCCACTCGCCCATCCGATTGTGGGTCACCGTCCCATGAACGAGGGCGCCAACTTCGTAGGAGTCAGCGCCAACCCAGCCACTCTCTTTTTCGTGCTGCTCTGCCGAGAGGTCGTCCAAAGTCGCGGCGCAGCCGCTGATGAACGTGAGCGCGAGCAATAGGCTTAAGAGCTTAGTGATCTTCATTTTAGTGTCCTTCCCATTCCTGTTTTCATCGGGACGCACACTGATTATGCACAAGGGATGCCAGGTTGGGCCTGGGGGGCG
>CALELH010000271.1 GCA_937902595.1 uncultured Myxococcales bacterium | reverse complement strand
GCGCTCGAGGAGATTCCAAATCACATAGGACGGAGTGGCGCCGGCGTAGCGCGCGCTGCCCTGCGTTCCCTTGCCATAATGCTGTGATGGGTAGTCCCATAGAGTGGTCGGCTGAATTTCGAGTGGTGGTTTACGAGCCATTTTCGCCTCCTACCAAGCTTTCTTTAATGCGCTTCCGCGGTAATAGTGCTGGAGGATCTCCTGGTGCCCCTTACCGCCTTTAGCCATTCCCATCGCGCCGTGTTGACACATGCCAACTCCATGGCCAAAGCCACCACCGCTAAATCGCCATGCCCCTGGCTCATTATCGGCCCGACCTCCGCTCCGAGTTACGATCCACATTCCACTGCGTAGACCACCTAGAAGCTTTCTGTTCTTATAGCTTCCCTCGAGAACATAGCTACCCTTCTGCCCAACATATTCGACCGCCAGAGCGCGACCGCTTCGCCCTCTCCGCAACGGACGAATCGTATGAACAGGCCCGATGGGTGACCGTAGATTGATCGCATCTGAAACGAATTTACCTGATCGCTTCGCCCGCCATCTGAAGACCCCTGACTTCTTCCCTGTCAGACCGCAGAATGCGGCTGGGGGCTTCTTGATAAACTGAGACAGGGCGTCCTCGGTCAACGCGTCCGTCGTTCCTTGGTGCACATCGACGATGCCCATAGAATAAGGCTTCTTCGAACCGCCCCACATCATGTGAAACGCCTCAGAGTGGCCACCACACGCTGAGCTATAGGTTGTGTCGACCAGATCCTCACCATGAAAAAGTAACTGACCTCGGGTGTCTCGTACCGCCGCCGTCGTCTTCCTATGTCGGCGAGTCGTCCCCGAATATACCTGGCAATGCGTCTCGGCACAGAGAAGGTAGGGGTCGCTGCGATGCCGTGTACCCACCTTCGCAAGTAACTGTCCACGCGCCGCGACCGCTTGTGCTCTCAACGCCGCGGCGGGAGCGCTCGGGAAGAGCTCAGATGGGACCACCCCCTCCAACAACCGTTCAGCGCTCAAGACATTGACCACCACCAGCTTCCCATCCCGGCCGATCGCGATATAGAGATCCCCCTCATACGTGCGCTTCATCCGCCCACGCTTCGGCGTCCCATGGCCCCACTCCAAATCAGGAAACTCGATAGCGTTTCGACCGCTTGGGGACAACCAGAGCAGATCCCTCGTTCGAATCTCGATTCCAGTCCTTGACTCTCTCGCCACGAGCCAACCCGTTGGGCGCTTAATAGGTTCAGCCATCACGGCCTGCGCCAGCGCGCTCTCACCGCGCAAACCTCGAGTCTGCTCAATGGCTGCCTCCCGGGTGGATTGAGGGTCTACGCCGATGGTGATGCTTCGTGTGTCTAGGGTTTGGCCAGAGAGCCCGATCAGCGCGCCAGCCTCGAAGAGCTTCACTGTATGCCCTTGAGCACGCCAATGATCTCGTCTAGCGACGACCGCGGCCATGTCATGAGCCGGAACTCGCTCCATAGTCGACCACCACCGAACCTGTCCAGGTTGGCCGCTCTCTAGACGCACCTCCCACTCCGTCCGGGCCGGAGACCGCACCTGAGATGCGTCATCACCGCCGGGCATTAAGATGACCCGACTCCGACTCCGAAACCGAATCGCATCCTGACCTTCGCTAATCCTGACGCTCACCAGAGGCTCACCTCGGCGGTCAAAGACCACTTGATTGGAATACAAGATGTTCAGGCGGTCCTTACGAGTCATATCGTAGGCGTTACCCAACGACGGGACCAGCGTGACAATTGCGAGGATGAACAGACGCGACATGCCGGGTAGCATAGTCACCCGGTCGGTGGACGCAACCACCTTGTGAGTTCGAGGCTGCGCCGTGCTCGCGCCAAAGATTATCGCGACGACTCCCGAGGCGTCCGCTTTGGGTTAGGCTGGGTATCGGAGCGAGGCGTCGGCCTCTTGCCGGCCTCCGTAGATACCGTCTTCCCCTTTTTTGGAGACCGAAGCCCTTTGGCCTTCATGGGTTTGTTCTTGCGAGGCGGCCGCTTGGAACGACGCTTCTTTACGCGCTTTGGCTTTGGAGGTGAGCCCGCCGGAACCTTCGCGCCACTCTTGCCTTGGGCCAAAGCGAACAGGTGCCGGTCTACGTACCAACCTAGAAGCGAGCGCATACTGTTCGCCTCCGGGTGCACATCGACCAAATTCACTCTCTCTGCGGGATCAGAGTTAAGATCGAAGAGCTCTAGGTAGTCATCCGTGAGTCTATGAATGAGCTTAAGGTCTCCCAGCCTAAGCGCCACTTGATGTCCCTTGTAGTTCACATCTGGAAACACCTCTGTAAACACGGGCTGCGCTGGAGCGCTCTTCCCTGTTCGGAGCTGCTCGATTCGACTGCGCCCTTCGAACGCCGGCGGCGTCTTCACACCGAGAGCATCCAGGAGTGTGGGCGCAACCTCAACATGCCCAATCGGCTGTTTTATACGCCTCGCAGCGACCTGAGGCACGCGAAGTATCAGGGGGACGTGGGTCATCTCTTCGTAGAGGGTGCTTCCATGAAAACGGTGGCCATGCTCCAAGAACTCGTCGCCATGGTCCGCGGTCAAGACAAACACCGTCTTATCCCATACGCCTCGGGACTTGAGCCCATCGACAAGACGCCCTATCTCGCGATCTACGTACTTGACGATCGCGATGTACTTCTCTTTATCGGAGCTATCCTTAGCCTTGAAGCCCGGCACCTCAAAGTATGGATCATGCGGGTCGTAGTAATGCCCCCAGACAAAGAACTTATCCCGCTGTGGTTTGAGGTGCCCTGACGCCCATTTATCGACATGACGCAGGATGCCGTCTGTCATGTGCGCCGAACCCGGCTTGGCCCCGTGAATAGTAAAATGACTGGTGTCATAATTCGTAGTGTAGGCGCCCTGCCTAAGTCCGCGAACGAAGAAAACGGTCACGTTAGCGAACAGCGCAGTATGCCAGCCGGCGTTGCGCAGCACCTCAGTCATCAAGAGCTCTCGAGGTACTGGAGTCTGATCTCTCGCCATCTCTAAACGAGAGGGCATCTTGCTTGTCATCAATGAAGCCAGGCTCCAATAGGTCGCCGCTCCATGACTGTAGGCGTTCGTAAAGTTGACCGAGTCACGAGCGAGAGCGCTCAGACGAGGCATGTGCGCCTCGACCATATCGGCTCGCAACGCGTCTATGGTGAGAAACACCACGTTCCAAGGACGCTCAGCCCCCGGATCCACGCGGACCGGTCTCGGGAACCGGCGCTCCTTAAGCACGAGGTCATCGCCTGTACAGTTTTGATCCACTCCGTCGTCGGGAGGGTCGAAGACACCTGGGCGGATCTTGGGGTCATTGTCATTACAGTCCCCTCCAGCGAAGAGCCTCGATACTCCATCGCCATCGGCATCACCAAACCGCGCGATGAGCGACATTGCCCGCCCCGTCAAGAGCGTGTCCCGGCTGACGCTGGCCACGCGACTCTGACTCTGACCCAGCCCAATTGCAGTCCACACCAAACAGGACACAAAAATCAAAATTGAGATCACCAAGACGGTTCCGTGAGCTCGCCTGGTCCACGACGTCCCCTGCCATATCATTACGGATAAGATGACAGTCCACAGCGCCAAAAGCTGGATGGGTCGCAAATCGACTGTATGAAGGGACTTGATGGCGATCGGGGCAAGGAAAGCCCCGCCTAAGACAAAGACCCCAGCCCAAACACTCGCACCAAGGGCACAGGTTGGATCGAGCCACCGTGGCCCCCTGCCCTCACTCAGTTCGAACAGACTGGTCAGGGCACGAACGATCGGCCTGGACACCCCGAGGGCGCCGGCCGCAGACGCGATCGCGGTCAACGCACCGGCCAATCCAACATAGACAGCCTTATTGAACAGCCCCGCTGTCTTCATCACCGTAAACTGGGTCAAGACGCCGAGAACCCCGAGCGCCATCAGCGAATAAACCACCCAGGCAACCCGCCGAGGCCCTGAGGTAGGAGGACGCTCCTCTTGCCAACCTCTGTAGCCTGTTGAAGCGATAAGCTGCACTGATGCACCGGCGAGGTAGAGCGGGGTCCCCAGAAGCCCAAGGACCGCGCAAAACACCGCGAAGCCATCGAGACCGTTCAGCTGAACCGAGCCGAACGCAGTCGCTCGGATCGCCTCGATGACGACGATGGAGAGCGCCGCGACAGCCGGCGCAGCAGAGAAGTGGGGGATCTTATTCGTCATCGGTCCTGGACTACTCGTAATCGAAGGCGCGTACAAGTCGATGGCGATCATACCAGCTGAAGATCAGCTCCACGATGGGGTCGTCTTCAATCAGAGCGTATGCCTCGAGAATCGTCCCTGCGACCCGAGCGCTGTTCGGGTCCACGAAAGCCGGACCGATTCGGAAGCCAGGCCAAGGAGAGTCAGCGTCATCATCTTCGACCGCTTCGAGACGTGAGAATGGCTCGACTCGATACCAAGGGACGGCACATCGACTAACAAAGCCGACAAGCTCCGGTTCCTTCGGGTCAGGATCCCCCGTTGGAATCAACCCCACGCACAGATGCATTACCTGAGCACCAGAGGCGCGCCACTCCCGATCCACACGAACCGCCTCCACTGGTCCTTTCAGAACCGAACTGCAGAGAAGCACCCGGCTCGCCTCGCCTGGTTTAGCGATGGGCAGCCCCAAGATCTCAGATAGCGCGAGGGCGATAGGGCGATGCTGAGCCCCCTCCCCTGCGACCGCATCGAACCGCCATTGAAATCGTTCAGCGAAGCGCACGAAGCGTCTGATCGTCGCGGCCACGTGTCTCGGTGTAAGGAGTAGATATCTGTCGCCGCGCAGACGCACTCCACCATCACCATCCGTCCCCAGAACAAGGGTCCCACCGAAGAGGTAGCGTAGAGCCCTTGAGTCGTCGCTCGGTTCGTCAACAAACTCACGATAACGCGGAAGGGCATCGCGAAGCTGCATAGCGCTTGGCTCCTCGAGGCCCTTCAAGGCCTGATCGGCTTCATCAAAATCGCCAAGCGCGAGGTACATTCGCCCGATGTTCACCCGAACGTGTGGATCCATTCCATCATCGATGGCCTGGTAGTCCAAAAGCGCCTCACGATACCGGCGCATACGCCCATAGACATACCCTCGCCACTGGCGAATCTGCGGATCGTCGCTACGATCCAGCGCCGCGTCTAAGAGCGCTATAGCCTCAGTCAACTGCCCATGCATCGCGCGAATCCTCCCCAAAGCGAGGAAGGGATCAGCGAATGAAGGCTTGAGCTCGCACGCGCGCTCGAACTCTACGATCGCATCTTTCTCGCGATCCTGAAGTTCGAACTGCCTTCCGCGTTCGAAATGTTTTCGTGCAAGCCGTTCCAGCATAACCAAGACGTGTTGAGGTAGTTCTGTGATGAAACTAAGGCGGATGAAAAGCGTTACGCAAGCCCGTTAACCATCACAGTCCAAATCGATGCAGCCCAACTAAGGCTCCGAGGCGATAACCCGACGGAGAATCACACCGAGTTGTTCCAACTCTGTCTTCATCGATTAACGCCCAATCTAAGGCGACTTAGAAGCAAAGAGGAGCCCTCCATCAGTGGCCAAATGAACGCCTAAGATACGACTGCGTCGAGTAGCCTTCCCTCCATCGATTTCCTGAGCTATCTTCAGCCCCATGGTTGACTCAGAAGAGCTATTGCGCCGTCTCCGCTCGAGAGTGCGCTTACCACCGGCGACGATGGCCGCTGTCGAATCAGCGCTCGAGGGCGGGCGCCGCGCGCCGGAAGAGGTCCTGCAAAAAGCCGGTCTCACCCTAGAGCAGATCGCGGGTCTTATGAGTGGAGTCGACCAGACCTCTACCAACCTAGAGCCTATAGAGCAGAACACGAGCATTACGACGCTCAGCGAGGAGCCGAGCGTTGACGAGCTCATTAGTCGCCTCGTCGACATGACACCGCGCTTCGAGCTTCAGGGTGAGATCGCTCGTGGGGCGATGGGTCGGATCTTAGCAGCATGGGACCTGCATCTCGGCCGGCCTGTAGCGATTAAGCTGCTGCGCAAGGCTGCCGCGCGGGACCTGGACCGCATCCGGTTCCTCGAAGAAGCTCAGGTCACTGGTCAACTGCAGCATCCTAACATTATGCCCGTCTACGAACTGGGCAGGCTTCGCGAGCAGGTCGCGTTCGTCATGCGCCGCGTCGAAGGGCGCAGTCTCAAGACCATCATCTCGGGACTCAGACGGGGAAAACCTGAGATTCGGCGACAGTTCGGCCGTATGCGACTGCTCAGTATTTTTCACCAGCTTTGCCTCGCTGTCGCCTATGCGCATAGTCGCGGCGTCGTGCACCGTGATCTCAAGCCCTCCAATGTAATGGTGGGCGACTTTGGCGAAGTTGTCCTCTTGGACTGGGGCCTCTGTAAGGTCATCGGACAGGAGACACGCTCTACACGCTCCACGAGCGAGCGATGGAAGACGATGCATGGCCAGATCATTGGGACGCCGGCATATATGGCACCAGAGCAAGCAGGCGGCCTGATCGACGAGGTGAACGAGCGTACGGACGTGTACGGTCTCGGAGCCATCCTCTATCACACCATGACCTTGAGGCCGCCTTTCGTAGGAAAGAGTAACAGGGAGATCGTAAACCGAGTTCTGCAAGAGGAGGTCGTCTCGCCCAGAGAGCGAGCGCCAAACCGACAGATACCGGTTGAGTTGGACAACATCTGCATGAAGTGCCTCGCCCGGGATGCGAGCGAACGCTATCAAGATGCCAACGCGCTCGCAGAGGCCGTACGACTCTACCTGGATGCCCCGGACACGATACGTGGTCTACCGACAGGCACCGGCGTTGAGGGGTATGTTCAACAGGGAATGAGCGCCCTCGCTCGCCATCAAAGCCTTCTAGAAGATGCCGCTCTGATCAGCGATGAGCTTCAAACCGCACGGGCGGCCTTAGATCCTCATGATCCTGCGCAGGATAAGGAGACGGCTTGGGAGGCAGAGAGACGGCTTATCGATGTGCACTGCGAGCTCTCTGACGTCTTCGCTCAAGCTGTTCACTCTCTCTCGACCGCCTGCGCTAAAGACGAGTCTCACATCGAAGCACGCAATCTTCTCTGTGACCTCTATCTGTCCAGGCATGAGACCGCGCAAATCCGTGGAAACCGGGACAAGGCCGCCTACTATCGTAGGATGCTCCAAGAGCTTGATGATGGCCGATTTGGAGCGCTGGTCGCAGACGAAGGCAGCATCTACGTTGATGTCGAACCAAAGAGCGCTGAGGTGTCTATATCCCGGCTGATTGAGACGAGCCGACAGCTGGTCCCACAGCAAGCCAAGAACGCGGGCACCCCTCCTGTTCGACTCGATCCACTCGACGCAGGGGTCTACCAGATCCAAGTCTCAGCCGCTGGGCACGAGACCCTCATAAACACTGTGGTCATCGAGCCTGGTCAATGCGCTCGGCTACGTATGCGCCTGATCCGAGCCGGCACCGTGCCTCAGGGCTTCGTACACGTCCCGGCG
>CALELH010000270.1 GCA_937902595.1 uncultured Myxococcales bacterium | reverse complement strand
TCAGCCACAAACAAGCCGTGAATGGGAACAAGGGAAAGAACATGGTGGGTTCGTACTACGCCCCATCAAGCATCTTCGTCGACGTGGAGACGCTATCTACCCTCGAACCGCGCTTGATTCCCGACGGTTTAGCTGAGGTCGTTAAGCACGCCCTCGGTCAGGACCCGGACTACATCCGATTCCTACAAGACTACCAAGGGGACCACCGAGATCCTGATTTCTTGGAGGCGGTTGTTCGGAAGAACATAGAGCTGAAATGCCTCTTGATGAGAGATGATCCGAAGGAACTTCGGGAGGGCATGGTCCTTCAGTATGGGCATACCCTCGGTCATCCAATCGAGTACCTATCAGGTTTTAGCCTGACCCATGGTGAGGCCGTCGCGATAGGGATGATGGTCGCAGCTCGGGTATCAAGAATTTTGGGTGGGTGCTCCGATGAGATCATCGAGCAGCATCGAGCGTTGATCGCTCAGTACAACTTGCCTACTCAGGTGCCTGCTTCAATCGATATCGAGAACATCATGGATATGATGCGATACAATAAACGGTATCTCACAGAGGGGACACGCATGGCTCTCGTGGATGGGCCCGGGACCCTCTGGTCCGTGGATGGGGACTACGCCATTCCGGTGCCTGACTCTGTCGTGAGAGAGGCCTTAATCCAGACCTATGAGCGAGAAGGTGAGTCATCATGAGACGAGTAGTGATCACCGGTGCAGCCAGCGGCATTGGGCTCGCGAGCGCCAAGTACTTTCTCTCCTTGGGGGACCATGTCGTGGTCTCAGGGCGAACCGGTCACAGCCTCGACGCCGCCGCAGACGCGCTCTCGGGCCTCGGTTCTGTTGAGACCATGATCGCGGATGTGACGGACCCTACCGCGGTCGCCGCGCTCTTCGAGACGCCGGCAGATGTGGTCGTGGCGAACGCTGGAGTGTGCATTCAGGCACGCTTGGACGATGAGAACAGTGACGATGTATGGCATCGCACGATGGATGTGAACCTAAACGGCGTCTACCACGTCGTCAAAGCGGCCGCGCGTGAGATGGCTGATGGTGGCTCTATCATCACGGTGTCTTCGAATCTGGGTAAGAACGCCCGGGCTGGCTATGAGGCATACACGGCCTCCAAACACGCCGTGCTCGGCTTGACCAAGTGCGTCGCGCTCGAGCTTGCGCCTCGCCAGATCAGAGTGAACGCGGTCTGCCCTGGCTGGGTCGACACGCCGATGGCTTGGAAGGACAGCGTGGAGACTGCGCGCCGAACAGGCACGGATGTCGAAGCATTTAGAACGGGCGCGATCTCTAACATCCCTCTGGGGCGTATGGTCACCTCTGAAGATGTCGCAAATCTGATCGGGTGGCTGGCGTCTGATGGCGCTTCAGCGGTCACTGGCCAATCCTATAATGTTGCCTGCGGAGAGTTCTTCAATTGACGGCACCGGTTCGGGTTTTGTCGGTCGGCCACGTCACTCATGACGTCTATCCAGAGGGCATCGTTCCAGGTGGGTGCGCCTATTATGGAGCGCGTGTCTATGAGGCGCTCGGCGCTCAATCAAGTCTCTTCACTGCTGTCGGCGACGACTTCAGGTGTCAGGCCGAGATCCAGCATTTAGTCGCAGATTGCACAACCTCTGGCGCCACGACTTGCTTTAGAAATGTATATCCACCGAACAGCGTCCGGGTGCAGCGAGTAGACGCTCAGGGACCGATGATAGCCGCTCCTGGCAGCATGTCTGGCTATGACGTTGTTCATTTGGCGCCAGTAATGAATGAGGTGAATCTTGGTGATTGGGTTCAGTCCATCGAGACCTCTGTGTGCGCCATCAGCGTGCAAGGGTGGATCAAGAAGGCTGGTGCGCCGTTCAGGGAGAGCTATCCTGATCTTGAGGAGCATGGGCCGGAGAGCGCTCGTTCCGTTGTTCAGGTGCCTTGGACTCCGGATGAGGCTGATCTGAGAAGAGTTGGGATCGCGAGCTTGGGGGCTGAGGACCTAGTCGGTCAGGGCGATCTTTTGGAACGATTGATTCGTAATATTCCAGTCGTCGCGTGCACACACGGTACGGCGGGAGCCGACGTCTATATCGATGGTCGACCGAGGCGTGTGGGTATCTATCCTGCGACGGAGGTTGATCCGACAGGGGCAGGTGACACCTTCGCTGCTGGATTTATCTATGGCGTGAGTCGAGGTGATGACCCCGTTCGTGCAGCGTGCCTCGGTGCGGCGGCGGCGGCCATCGTTGTTGAGGGCGTCGGTGGTCAGACGATCGGGGACATCCGGGACGGTGTAGCTGACAGGGTTGACGCCATCTATCGGGCGCTGTGATCGTGAGACCTGGAGTGACTCTTCACAATCGCCTCTATTCATCCACGATGAGCACATGATAGCTGCCCTCGATGGGCGCGCCCTTTTCGATTCTCAGAGGGCCTCGCTGGGACGTCACCACTCGATACCCAGTTTCTTGCGCTAGGGTATGAACGTAGCGCTGGCTGTGAGCATATCGACCTGTTGACCGAAGAGTGTAGGGCTTGCTGGCAATACTCTCTACTGAGAACGCGAACAGGCCAGAGGCTGCTAAGTTGGCTCTCACTGCGCTAAACACCTCTCTGAGGTCTCCAAGGTAAATAAAGACATCTGCCGCGACGACGAGATCATACGGTCTCGCGTCGGCCGGTAGCGCCTTTAGAAACCCTATGCAGTCCCCCACAAACAACTCACGGTAGACCGCTTTGCGTCTCGCTTGCTCAATCATATTGGGGGCTAGATCAATTCCGTCAACGCTCTGAGCTATCTGGCTCAACTCTAGACCCATAAGACCTGTTCCACAGCCGATGTCTAACGCTCTTTCGAGAGGGAGTTCGCACTCATTGTCTGTCTCCAAGACGGCCTCTCTAAGAAGTGAATGGAGGACGCCTGGACCGTCATACGCTAGGGCGCCAACGAGATGTTGCTCGAAGGTTGAAGCGCAATCATCAAAGAGCTGGCGGATCTGTTCCGTTGGGATTGAGGTTGGTGTGTCGTTTCGTAGCGCTGCCAAGAGATGGGTGGCTCGACTATCAGGAAGTCCCATCGCGATGCTGGCTTCGTAGAGGCGAATGGCCTCATCGATCTGGCCGATATCCGTCAGGAGTCGCGCGAGGTTGTCCCGTGCTTTCCCGAAGGCGAAATAGATCTGAACGGCGCGTTCGAAATGATCTCTGGCTTGAGTCAAATTGCCCATCATCTTCGCGACGATGCCGAGGTTATTGTAGGCGCTCGCGTGGCGTGAGTCGATTCGAACGGCCTCTTGAAATGCGTCGTAAGATGCTTCAAGGCGACCCAGCGCTTGCAATGTACAGCCTAGACGAAAGTACATCGGAGCTGTCTCGGGTACGAGTCTAAGCGCGCACTGATAGGTCAGCAGGGCTTCTCTGAAGCGGCCTTGCGACTCAAATATAAGGCCAATATTTTTGTAGATAGCTGGATCATCAGGTGATTCATCGAGCGCATGGCGGTAGGACTTGAGAGCATGGTCAAGCTGACCTGCTGCGAGTTGTTTGTCACCGAGGGCGAGATGGTGAGAGCCGATAATTCGTTGGGCGTTGTGTTTCATGGCCGTGGACCCAAGTGTCTCCTGTTCTTTCCTTTTTTATCGACAGGAATAGGGCAGACTTTAGACAGGATTATTTTTTTGAGCTTTGGTTGCACTGATGCGTTCGTCGATCTACGGACGGGGAAACTAAAACAGCGGGTCGGACGTCTGGCTTGTCGTGACTAGGGGGTGGGAGGGCAACTTACCCGGTAGCATGCCTCAAGCTCATCAGAGCATTCGGTTAAGATTCCAGCAAAGCCTCCGACAGGTGGACCGCCACCTCCGATTGTTCCGATGGCACAGGAGACGACCTGGTCGACGAAGAACTGGACATCAGCGCAGCCACGGGCTGTACATTCTCCAATACACGCCAAGCTAATCATGGGCGGGCGTGAGCCCAGGTCGAAGCAGGTGAACACGCAGGTGACGATCTGTCTGCAGCTTGTCACTTCGCACTGACCACAGTCGCGTGGACAGTTCACGCAGCTCTCGAAGTCATCTTCTTCGCAGATCCCGTTGCCGCAGACACTACACACACCACAGTCCTGCCGACAGCTGGAGCAGTCTTCATTCCCGTTACAGATCCGGTCTCCACACCCCTCGCACTCACCGCAGTCGCCTGGACATACGAAGCAGCTCTCCGTCTCCTCGTCACACTCTCCGTCACCACATGAGGGACAGACACCACAATCGGCGGGACAAGCGAGACAGTCCTCTCCATCTTGGTCTCTACAGAAGCCATCACCGCAGGTCACACAACCACCACAGTCTTCGGGGCATCCAGCGCAACTCTCATCGTCGCTGCATCGGCCGTCACCGCAGGTCTGACACAGCCCGCAGTCGACCGCACATGAGGTGCAATCCTCGTCGGCGCTGCATTGTCCATCTCCACAAGTCTCACAGCGCCCACAGTCTTGAGGACAGGAGCCGCAGGTCTCTTCATTGTCACAGCGTCCGTTACCGCACGGATCGCAGCGCCCGCAGTCGTCAGGACAAGTGCGGCAGGTCTCCCCATCGTCACAGGCACCGTCTCCGCAGCTCATGGGGCACTCACCACAGTCGTCCGGGCAGGACTCACAGGTCTCCTCTCCGTTACAGCGAGTGTCGCCGCACGCGATAGGAGGCGGGCCAGATGGAGGGCCGGCGTCCGGAACAGTGATGGCTGCGTCGGGAGCCGGCCTCGGAGTCGGGGTCGGGTCCGCGTCGCTGGCGGGTCTCTGACCCCTTTGGCGAAGTTGCGAGTCTTGGCCCGCGTCGTCTTTGACGATGCAGCCGACCAGGGGGCCGACGAAGAGAAGGGTCAGGGCGGTGATGAGTAATCGCTTCAATTCGGCATCCAGAGTGATTCGTGCACCACCATATACTAAGTGGGCATTTAGCTTCGAGTTTTGCCCTTTGGGGCGAGCATTGCGGTGCCTGGATACCTCGATTTAGCGAGGAATAGAAGAGATCTAAGTCGAACTCAGTGACTGACACGCCAAAGCGCCTCTACTTACTCAGGCCGTACTGTGGCAACATGTCACCCAATTTCTTCACTTAATGACGCTTTCCGGGGGGCTCGCGAAATGGATCCGCTTAACCACGACAAATACCCCAATCTCCTGAGACCACTCCAGGTCGGCCATATCACCCTGCGCAATCGCACGTTGATGGGCTCCATGCACACAGGCCTGGAAGAGGTCCGCGGTGGTTTTGAGCGACTAGCAGCTTATTTTGCTGAGCGCGCTCGGGGAGGCGTTGGCCTGATCGTTACAGGCGGTGTGTCGCCAAATCGAGAGGGCTGGCTCAAACCGTTCGCTGTAAAGCTCTCGAACGAGAGGGAGGCTCGGAAACACCGGGTCATCACGGACGCGGTTCATGCTGAAGGTGGGGCCATCTGCCTCCAGGTTCTTCACTCAGGGCGATATGGCTACCATCCGCTGTGCGTCGCCCCCTCCAAGATAAAATCGCCCATCAGCATGTTCAAACCGCGTGCAATGTCTGACCGCAAGATCGAGAAGACGATTCAGGCTTTTGTCCGCTGCGCAGAGATGGCCAAGCTTGGTGGCTATGATGGCGTCGAGATCATGGGGTCCGAGGGATACCTGATCAATCAGTTCATTGCGACCCGAACAAATCATCGAGATGACCGCTGGGGTGGGACGTACGAGAACAGGATTCGTTTCGCTCTCGAGATCGTTCGGCGCACCCGAGCCGCGGTCGGGTCAGACTTCATCATCATCTTCCGGCTCTCAATGTTGGATCTGGTTGATGGGGGCAGCACTTGGGATGAGGTCGTGACCTTAGCGAAGCTACTTGAGGAAGCAGGTGTGTCGATCATCAACACAGGCATTGGTTGGCACGAAGCGAGAATTCCAACTATCGCGACGATGGTACCTAGGGCGAGCTTCTCGTGGGTAACTCAGCGAATGATGGGCGAGGTCTCGATTCCACTCGTAACCTCAAACCGAATCAACATGCCTGGGGTTGCTGAGCGTGTGCTCGCCGATGGGCATGCTGATATGGTCTCGATGGCGAGGCCTTTCTTGGCCGATCCTGAGTTAGTCGTTAAGGCCGAGCAGGGGCGTGAAGACGAGATCAACACCTGCATCGCCTGCAATCAGGCCTGCCTCGACCATGCCTTTAAGAACAAGATAGCCAGCTGCCTCGTGAACCCGAGGGCATGCCATGAGACAGAGATCGTCTCCAAGAAGGTCGCGCAGCCTAAGAGGATCGCCGTTGTTGGCGCGGGACCGGCGGGGCTCGCGTTTTCAACGGAGGCGGCCGAACGCGGCCATGACGTGACATTATTCGATGCTGCCTCGGAGATCGGTGGGCAGTTCAACATGGCGAAGAAGATCCCTGGGAAAGAGGAGTTTCACGAGACCATTCGGTACTTCGGAAGGCGTCTGGAGCTGACGGGGGTCTCGCTGAAGCTTGGCCAACGCCAGTCTGCGGATGACCTATTGGAGGGGGCGTACGATGAGATCGTCCTCGCGACCGGTGTTCATCCACGAAGGATCAATATCGACGGAGAGGATCACCCAAAGGTCTTGAAGTATACCGAGGTGCTCGCCGAAGAGCGCGAGGTTGGAGACAAGGTCGCGGTCATTGGGTCGGGAGGCATCGGCTTCGACGTCTCCGAATACCTCACTCACACAGGGGAATCGACGGGCCTAAGCATTCCAACATATCTGACGGAGTGGGGCATCGATCCTGAGAACGTGGCGCGCGGTGGGATTGAGGGTGTTGAGGCTGAGCACAGCCCGGCGGCGCGGGAGGTGATCATGATGCAGCGATCCGAGGGACGGTTAGGGTCGAGGCTCGGTAAGACGACAGGGTGGATTCACCGGGCGACTCTGAAGCACAAGAGCGTGGAGATGTTACCGAACGTCGAATACCTCAAGGTCGATGACCGAGGGCTGCACATCCGCAACAAGTCCACGGATAGAGAAGAGGTGCTCGATGTCGATAACGTCATCATTTGCGCCGGCCAGATCCCAAATAGAGACCTCTTCGACTCATTGCGTGCGAGTGGAGCGAATGTTCATCTTATCGGCGGAGCCGATGAGGCCGCTGAGCTCGACGCTAAGAGAGCGATTGATCAGGGAACTCGCCTCGCGGTCTCTATCTAACCTCGAGACCTATTCACCAAGCTATTCCTGATCCGTTTCCAGGGAGCGAGTAGTTTTCTCTTCGACCCTTTCCCTGGGCAGCTTCAAAGTGCAAGATGTCCGACATGAGTGAAGACTCCGACCTAGGGCGCCCTCGCGGCAGGGTGTCCATCATCCTCCGTGTTTTACTCGCCTTCCTCATTATCGGCCTCCTGACCATCGCGGTGATTCCGTTCTGTCTCTGTGTTCTCCCATGGCGGATCGCTCGAATTCGAGTTGGGAACGTCTATGGCCGGTTGGTGGGGTCGACGGTCTTTCGGCTCGCAGGCATCATTCCACGACTGGAGGGACGGTCTATCGAGTCCCACGGTCCCGTCTTGGTGGTCTCGAATCATGCCTCGACCATCGACATGTGGATCGGCATGTGGCTTAACCCAAAGCGAGGGTGCGGCGTCGCCAAAAAAGAGGTGATGAAGATCCCTTTTTTTGGGTTCATTTATTGGCTGTCAGGTCATCTTCTGGTCGATCGGAGTGACAGGGGGAGCGCCATCTCTTCCCTGGAAGAGCTGGGAGATTTTGTTCGATCAAATCGTGTGGGCGTCTGGATGTGGCCAGAGGGCTCTCGTAGCAGAGATGGCCGCCTGAAGCCTCTTAAGAAGGGGTTCGCTCATCTGGCTATCGCGACCGGGCTTCCTGTCCTGCCGATCGTCGCTCATGACGCCGATTTGAGATGGCCAAGCGACTCTTTTGAGATTCGGCCGGGGCCCCTGCGTATGGTCGTACTCGAGCCGATTGATACGTCCTCCTGGCGCTCTGAGACTGTCGATCTGCACGTCGAAGAGTTGGCCAATGTCTTCAATGATGCGCTCGGTGAGCGACAGAAGAGGGCGGTGGTCCCCGAAGTGCCTGCTCCATGTCACTAGGGATGGTTGGAGTTCGCGTCAATTGGCGAGATACCTTGCTCTCGAGTCTGATGCGCTTATATTGTGGCCAATCTATCTTAGCGGGAGGTCTATCGTGGATTTAGAGAGCCAGGGTTGGCAGCGCCTCGGGCGAGCGTCGGGTTACGACGAAGGTAAGATCACCTCAGCCTCGATGCTGGACCAATATGATCGACCAGTGGAGATCGCCGTGACGAGGACCTCAGCTGGTCTAGATGTCATCGTAGATAGGTGCCCACACCAGGGCGTCGCATTCACGGCTAGAGGATGTATAAATCGCTACAACCAGCTGGTCTGCAAGTGGCATGATTGGACCTTCAATTTGGCTAATGGGACGGACACGTCAGCGCGAGGGATCACCTTACAGACGGTCGAGTCACAGGTACATGAAGGCCACGTCTGGGTTCGACCTGATCCGAACGTATTCTACTGAGCCCTCAGCTAGCCGCGCTCATTGAGTAGAGCCCTCACCATCGCGATTATGCCCTCGAGTTGTTCGAGTCGCTCTACATCTTCGCAGAGACTTGACAGCCCTTCGTAACTCTCGAGCATCGAACCCAATTTTTGGAATTGAGCCCATGTTTCGCGGTCCGATGCGGCCACAAGGGCGGCGTCAAATGCGTCCATATCACCGAGACTTGCGGCGCACTCAAGAACGGTCTTGGCGGCATACAAGATGTCGCCTTCTCGCTCTAGCTTTAGGGCGATGGCCAAGGACTCCTGTGCGCCCTCAAGGGCACTTCGCTGCTCGGCCTCTCCCTCAGCGCCACCGAGGGTGGATACTCGCTTGAATCGGGTCATAGCCGCCTTGTTTAGAAGTTTACTGACGGCGCCCTCATCTCCCATCTTCTTCACAAGCTCTAGCGCTTGAGAGAACAGCTTCAAGGCTCGATCGTACTCCTGTGTATAGAGCAGCAGATACGTACCCTCCTCACCGAGGGTGTCGGCTTGCCCAGCCAGGTCACTGTTCTGGACCTTGAGCTCGTAGCTGCGACGCCAGTA
>CALELH010000269.1 GCA_937902595.1 uncultured Myxococcales bacterium | reverse complement strand
GCCTGCCACCGCGAGCGGCTCTGCGAATCTCCCTTGTCCATCGGTGCTGACGCCCCGTCCACCCGGTCGCTGCAATGCATGGGTCACATCGAAGGCGACCGGCGCACCGAGCTCTTTGAGCTTCGGAAAGCTAAGCGGATCAACCACCAGGTTGTGGTATCCAAAGCTTGTGCCTCGTTCACACAAGATCACCTGTTCACCACCGAACCGACGACACTTCTCCAAGATATTGTTCATCTCAGCTGGCGACATCATCTGCATCTTCTTGATAAGGAGCGGCCGCCCCGTCTCACACGCCGCCCGGAGTAAATCTGTCTGGCGACAGAGAAAAGCGGGAATCTGAACTAAGTCAGCCACATCAGCGACCCGCTGAACGTGGTCCTCCGAGTGCACATCTGTCACAACCGGAACTGAGAACGTGTCTCGTATTGAAGTGAGCACCGAGAGGCCCTCGGCCAAACCAGGCCCGCGGTAGCTCTCGATAGAGCTGCGATTCGCTTTATCCCAAGATGCCTTAAACACGAGTCTAATATCGTGGCGAGAGCAGACGTCAACGAGCACTTCGGCCACTTGATGAACGAGATCTCTCGATTCCACCACGTTGACACCGGCGATCAACGTGAGCGGGCCTGCATTGCTCACGATCAGGTCCTCACCAACCCGCACTTCCTGGGACCAGGTCATGCCAGTAACCCATGTGTGGCGGCGAGACAGCGTGACGCCCGGTCCAGGTCCTGGATCACATCTACAGGCGCAGGCTCCCAATCCGTAAGAGCCATCTGAATGTGCCATCCATTTTCAAGGGCTCTCAACTGCTCAAGACTCTCCGTCATCTCTAGGGGCGTGCGCTCAAGGGCGGAGAATTCGAGCAAACGCTCGCGACGAAAGGCGTATACGCCTATATGAAGATAAGCGGTGGGCAACTGTTCCTCTTCTCTCTGAGCAGGAATCGGTGCTCTAGAGAAGTAGAGTGCCCGCCCCTCGGTAGTCACGACCACCTTGACTCGATGAGGGCTCTGGAAGACCTGAGCTGAGGAGATGGGGTACATCAAACTCCCCATATCGACCCCAGGCTGACCGACGGTATGGATCAGTCGATCGATGGTAGAGGGCGGGATCGTGGGCTCATCGGCTTGAAGGTTGATCACCACGTCATGAGACAGGCTCGCGGCGGCCTCCGCGACTCTATCAGTTCCGCTCTCATGAAGACCTTGGGTCTCAAGCACAGGGATCTCCAACGAGGCGCACACGTCCTGTACCTCGGCATCACCTGACGCGACGTATACCGCATCTGCCGTCGAGTTCATCGCTGCGGCGTATGTCCAAGCGACCATAGGTCGGCCATGAAGGTCCGCGAGCACCTTTCGAGGAAAGCGGGTGGAGGCGAGGCGTGCGGGAATGATGACTGCCGAAGTCAACGCAGGTTTTTCTCAGCGGCGTCGATCTCGGCCTGGCGCTCAGCTGATCTCTTCTGAAGCCATCGTACGCTCCCACCGATGAAGACCAGCGGGATGATCGTCAGCAGGATCGTGGTGAAGATGAACGCTTGCCGATTCTCCTCATTGCCGCCAACGCACACCGCACATGCCCAAACGGCATTGGGGAGCATCATCAGAAACAAAGTGAAGAGGGCGGAGAACAATGCGCGATCCTATAAATAGACGAGCCAATACAGAATTGGCCACATGCCGACTACAAAGTACCAGAAGGTCTCGCCAGCCCAAAACAGCGACTCATTCAGCTTGTCTCGAAGCGCCCCGATGAGGATGACGCCTAAGAAAACGAGAGCTGCGACAGCGTGAAGCGCATGAGTCCCCACCAGAAGGTAGAAGAACGCCCCGTGATTGCTTGACCGCATGGTCAGGCCTTCCTCTATCAACGCGAGCCACTCTACGCCCTGCGCTAAGACAAAGAAGGTGCCCAAGATGACCGTAGCGACCAGGTACCTCTTGAGGTGTGGTGATTGAGCGCGCCAAGCGCGGTGAGCCAAATAGAGAGTCACCCCACTTAGAAGGAGCATCGCGCTGTTAAAGGCGGTCTCCCCTACGGGTAATCGTGGCTGTCCAGGCGGCGGCCACACCCCACCCACAGCGTTAGTCTTGATCACGAGGAACGCTGAGATCATCCCCATGAACAACATGAGCTCAGTAAAGATAAAGAGGAGCATGCCTAAAACGGTACTGGCGATGAGAGGCTTCGGTCGCTCTATGAAATCGAACTTCTCAGGATTGAGGGGGCTGTCTTGCATGACTCTATCCGTGTCCGCTTAAGGGATACCCTCTTAAGACTCGTGGGGGCGCAGAAGGTTACTGATTCTGGCCTTCAGCTGCGTCCGCCGGCTTCTCGCCGTCCGGGGCCTCTACTGGAGTATCCGTTGGATTTGGAGCCGGAGCGGCTGCGACGGCGGGCGCCTGCATGGTGGCAGCGTAATGCAAGAGCGCGTCTACCTCAGCATCGGAGATAGGGAGCTTAGGCATCAATGCGCCGGTGTAGCCTCGAACAATCTTAGCCTGCGGCTTTACGATAGACTCCTTGAAGTAGGCTGCATCTGCGAGGAAGACCTCCGCCTTCTCCGTCATCGTCACACGACCGATCAAGCCCTTGAAGGTGGGACCGACAAGCTTAGAGCCATCTATGCTGTGGCAGGCGCTACACGTCTTACTCGCGAAGAGGGCTTCACCTTGTTTAGCCTTTGCGGCGTCGACCACAAACAATGCGCGCTCCGCCGTGGCCAACTCAACAGCCTTAGCCTCTGCCGCAGCAAACATCTCAGGTGAAGGTGCGTTTGGATCCCTAGGCACTACGATCTTGACCGCCCGAGCACCGTCGTTGACGACCATCTTCATCGCCTTCTCGATCGGGATTTGGTAGCGGGCGTCTCCGGTCCGCGCGTATCCCGTCAAAGTCGCAGGGTCAGCCAGCTCGTTTGTCGGCACCTTAGGTGGATTCTTCTGCTCTTCTAGCGCACGCTCAACCTCACCGGCAGCCGCTGCGTTGACCCAGTTACTTCCGTCATGCCGCATCACGTCCGGCGACACCGCAAAGAAGAACAGGAGCATGAACACGATGGTCGTGGTGAGCATATAGGTGACGATCTTACGCTCGAACTTGAGGTGCATGAAGTATGCACAGACGTAGTATGCCTTCACGAAGGCGATACCAAACGCAGTGATGAGAACCATCCACTTCGCGACGAGCGGTGACGTCATCTCCGACACAGAGTCTTTGACCTCAGGTCCGGCGACGCTGATCAGAAACAGGACCAGTAGGATGACGTAGACTTTAACGTAGCCGGGTCCGTGGTGCCCGTGCTCATCATCATGTCCGTGTTCGTCATGGTTAGACATAGTAATTAGACCCCGGTGTTACTTGGCGATGTAAAGCAAAGGAAAGAGGAAAACCCAAACAACGTCGACAAAGTGCCAGTAGATCCCTACCAGCTCTACGCGTTGAAGTTCTTGTCCCCTTCGAGCGCGAAACGCCACGATCCCGATGG
>CALELH010000268.1 GCA_937902595.1 uncultured Myxococcales bacterium | reverse complement strand
TACCTCCGGCTCAACCAAGGCCGAATCGAAGACGCCAAGGCGATCCTGCCTACGCTGCCGGCGGCCCTCGCTGAGCGGCTCAAGTCAGAGGTGTCGAGCGCTAAGAGCCGGCTCGACGGTTGGCAGAGAGTCAACGCTCCACCGAAGCTTGCATCGGCTAAAGAGACGACCAGGTTAAGTGAAGTTTATGCGCCTATGCTGCTGTCGAAGGCGGCGCTCATCGCGTATCTGCAGCTACGCTTTGATGACGCCCTCAAGTACATAACTAAACTGGTTCAGAACAGTAGTGGTGGCTCCTACGCAAAGATGACCTATCCGCAGTTCGACATCGACGTTCCCCTCGTGAACGCGATCCGCAATGCCACCAAGGATCCGAAGGTCGCGAAGAGTCTGAAAGCTAACAGCGCCGCTCGAGCAGTCCTCGCTGAGAAGGCGCGCGCGAAGCTCAAAGACGCCCCGAAGGCCCCTATCTGTGCCCGCATCTGTGGCCCGGGTATCTGCGCCGGGGTTCGTCCCTGCGGAGCTGGGGCCGCCAAGAGCGAGTAGTTGGGCCCACACGGCAAACCCGAGCATAAGGATACCGAGGACGCAGCAGGCGCTCGGTAGGCGCTACATGGATTTCCCGCGCAACACTCTCCCGCGCTGATAGGTGGAGCGCCTGGCTGCTCCTGTGTCCACCCTATTGAGGAGCTTGCTTGGCGCCATTGGTTTTGAAGAACTTGTGCTCGTCTTTAGCGGGGGTGATCTCGAAGACCTCGCTGCGCACGGTCTTGCCTGCCTCGGTGATGGTCGCCTTCAGCTTTAGGCGCCTCTCGGTGGTGTCCCAGAGGGTATTCTTGACCTGGATAGGCGCGTTCTTTCCAGCTTTGTCTTTCAGGGGGGCGACGATCATGGCCGTCAGCTCGGCGCTGCGACCCTATGGGTGGTGAGCTCCTTTGGGTAGGTTCAAAAGAATGCTGCTAAACGTCACGGGTGTCTGACCGTGCCGGAGCGTCAGACCCGCTCGGATGGTCTCACGGAGAGTCTGGGGGTGGGCCTTCAACTCGCCGGCGGTCAGCACCCCATCCGAGACCGCGTCACCCGCTCCGCTCTGCGAGAACACCGAGACGGAGATAGACATGACGATATAGGCCTTTTCCTTGACGACATTGAGGGTGCAGTGCCCACGACCCATGAGGTGCGCCTGAGCGTTAGAGGTAACACCGAGGGTCAGCAGGAGAGCCCAGCCGCGAATTAGGTGCCACACGAATTTTTCGCGCGACACTTTAGCTCACTGTCCGATAGACGGCTTCACTACTTCGGTGGCGCGAGTCTGCTAGGTATCGCCCAATTGGAGATGCCGGCAGGTGTCGCTGGGAATTGTCTCCCTGAGCTCTCGGCCGATTCGAAAACTCGCTGAGCAGAAATCTGAGAAATTACGATACACGGTGTTTGTTTGTCCCACCCATAGATCAAAGGGGCAGCGCTCCCACGGTCTCAGATGTAGTCATCATGTACCCGCGTTACACCTGCCCGACTCTCGGTCAGTTCATCGGTCCGAGCTCTATAGGGGTCACCGCGCCCCGTCCATTATCGAGACGTTGTTCGGATGGGGCCGGGTGTAACCGAGCATCGAAGTAGCCCTCGTCAGGCCACGTTGACTATTGCATCTTTAGCGCTTGGCGGTGCCGCACGCTTTGACGATCGCGGCTGGTGCCGAAGAAGGTGCCAGACTGATTTTCTGAGCGGCGGTTTATTGACCGATGGGCGCCTGAGCTCACGATACCGAGAGCCGGGTAGGAAGGTGATGAGCATCAAGGCCTGCCCACTGGAGTCGAACCGGCTCTATGGCATGGTCGGTATCGATCTCTAAGTAGCGGCCAACAAATAGGTCTGGTGGCGTTTTCGGTATTCATACTCGATTTGAAGATAAGCTCGGTGAGCAGACTCTGCTTTGCTTGCGCTAAGGGGTGAAGGCTTCTTATCCTCTTCGGTGAGGAGAAGCGATAGACGCAGGATTCTTATGCTCATGCGATTGGTACCCCGCCCATCCAGATGGCGGAGGGATTTGTGGACTGCCTTACTGGCGGTCATCAGCATCGTTCCGTTTTTTGTTCATTCCCCACAGGCCCACGCTCAGCCCAATGACCTATTCTTGGCGGTGACCTATTTCGAGAATCGGACGGGCAATGCGGGCATGGATGACCTAGGTCGAGGCCTAGCGGATATGTTGATTACTGACTTGTCAGGTGTAGGTGGAATCAGGGTCGTCGAGCGGGCTCGTTTAAACGCGCTACTCAAGGAGATGGCCCTCGCTGACAAAGGGATCGTACGGCCGGAGACGGCCGCGAAGGTCGGACGGGGTCTAGGTGCTAGTTACGTGCTGCTAGGCTCTTTCCTCAGTGTGGAGGGCAGCCTGCGCATCGATGCTCGAGTGGTCCGGGTCGAGACCAATGAGATCATCGAGTCGAGCTCCGTGTCAGGATCGTTCAAGACCTTCTTTCGAATGGAAAAACAACTCGCTAAAAAGATTCTGCATTCCCTCTCCGTTCGGCTATCCAAACGTGACTCATTAAGAATGTCGCGAGTCTCCACCGAAAGCTTCGAGGCAATCAAGGCGTGGTCTCGAGGGCTCGCTAGCATCGACCGTGGGGCGACAGAGCAGGCAAGAAATGCGCTATCGACCGCTCTGAAGCATGACTC
This sequence comes from uncultured Myxococcales bacterium, assembly GCA_937902595.1. Lineage (GTDB taxonomy): Bacteria > Myxococcota_A > Bradymonadia > UBA7976 > UBA1532 > UBA1532. Next base: position 6,419 of record CALELH010000268.1, on the reverse strand, counting down.
ATCTTTCGCCGAAGCGAAGTTAGCTCTGGAGTCAATTGAGCAAAAGTTGGAGTCGCTATCGGACACCCGAGCGACAAAGATCAACACACGTGTTCAAGCCGCCATCTCCGCGGCGAGAGGGTTTGAGAAGCAACCGACGTCTAGCGCGTACGACCAGCTTGTGGCCGCGATAAATCCATGGACGCGCATTCACCAAGAATCGTTCTGTCAATACGCACGCGACATCCGATCGATCACGAAAGCCGTTCTAGATCTTGCGCTGAAAGAGTCAAAGCTTATCCGCACTGCGACTGGTGAGCTGTCTCTCAACGAATGGGCGTTGTCACAAAGCTTCGCGGCGGCGGTGTGCTTAGCGGACACAGCCGCCATGCTCGCTGAGGGCCAACAGTTTCTCGAGCGTTACCCCATGTCGCCTGACGCAAAAGTGATCGAGAAGAGCATGCGCTACGTAATCAAACTCACAAAACGCGAAGAGAAGGGTGAAGCAGCGCGGCGGCGCCTCGCTGCAGAATCGACCGCGAATATCTATGGAACGTTGTGCCAAGATCCCGCAGCTGTCCTGGTTGAGGTGCTCACCGGAGGCATGAGCGGACTCGAACTGGGGAGCCAGAAAAGATGGAATCTTAAGAGTAGGCTCGAGTACACACCTCGTAAGGGTCACCCACTACTACCCGAAGCGCTCCATTTACAGATCTGCCGCGACGCTTGGTCGCGACTTAACGAAATGCGCAAAAAAGAAACGGGGAGAGTCCAAGACCATACCCCATTCGACCGAGGGGCCTATGGCGAAACCCGCATAAATATTTTTGAGGACCGTGTTCAGGACGCTTACTTGAGACTCGCCCTCAAGACCAGGTCAAAGCCAGACCTAGATGTGCTTGAGAGTCAGCGTTGGTTGTACCGAGCATTCTTCCACAAACCGGAGTCGGCCGATGTGGCGTGCGCGAAAGTCAGGCCTCGTTACAAGGCCCGATGTCGTAGGTCCGCATCCGGTGAACTGGAGAGATATATGGCATCCATGGCCAGATCGAATAAGCGCGCGATCACGCAAAGATCTCGCCAAGCGAAGAAGATCAAAGCTGCCCGTGACCCTTTCCGTTCGGTGGCGGAGATTCGCCGCGAGCTCGACAGCGTGAAGACAGGTCAGCAGACCGAGACGCTCTTGATTGAACTCTGGCGCGCCAGGGGCGCCGATGAGGCGACCGCCGCGCTACAGGAGATGCTTCGGCGCTGGCCGACCGTGAACGGTTTGCATCAAGCGAACGTACGCTTTGCGTTCGAAGCCCAGGACCAAGGAGCGATGAGCGCAGCGCTGGTTCAATGGAAAGCAAGCCGCAAGATAGACTCTCCAAAGGGAACACCTCTGGAGCCAAGTCCTGGAAAAGCAATAATGGAGGTTTTCCAGACAGCCGAGATGAAGGATTTATTGAAGACGATTCGGTATGGGATAGGACTTGGTGGTCATACCAACAAACCAAGCGTCATTAGCCGGCACTATAGGGGTCAAAGGGCGAAGAGTATTGGGCTGCGGTGGACGGGGTGGATCGGTGGTCCAGCCTCCCGAAAGGACCAAGACTCCTTCGTAATTCCTAAGCTCATCGTAAACGGCGCCACAAATGTTTGGCTGGATGGCAAGTTAGTCGTGTCTGCCCAAGGTGATTTTAACAAACCAGGCCGTTCGAGATACGAGTGCGAGAAGAAGATAGTCACTGGCGAACCGATAAAGATCTCTCAATCTGATCGTAAAGAGCTTCGGGTGGAGCTACGACACACGAAGCAGACCCGATCATATGGCCGTAAGAAAGGGGCAAGTCAGCGGGCACTCTGTAGTAACGATGAGCCAAAACTCTCGCTCGTTTTCTACGAGATGATCGATCCCCAAGCCGAGGGCGCCCGTAAAGCGAAGCTCGAGGCGCAAGGTAGGCGATATAGGAAGAAGCGGCCGAAGAAGGCGCACCTTCGCTTCTTTGCATCAGCAAACGAACAATACAACAGGCACAAACATCAGAAATGGACTGAATTCGCCAACTCCGTCGGCCGGGTGTCGACCAGGATAGACCGGCTTCTACCGGCCCTTGTAGCCATGGATCTCGTACGCAGGCTCTTAAAGATAGAGGCCTATTCATCCGCATCGGAGGTGCTTCTTGACCTCGTCGACAAATTTCCAAAACATCTGCGAAAGTTTGGTCCACCGAGCAGCTCTGGGCTTGAGGATCCACGACCCCGGCCTGAACGGCGTTATCTTGGTTTGCCCGGCATGTATCAACCGAAACCACGTGAGCGTTCAGCTACAAAGATCGGCGATCCCGATGAAGAGATGGTGGGGTTGTTTCTCCTCAACGCGGCGAAGTTTGCTCACAAGGCTCTCAATCAGGAGGCGGCCAAGACAATATTTGAACGCATTCTGAGCGATTACGGAGACACAAGCAGCGCTCCTCTGGCCAAGAGAGAGCTCAAGACCATTCCTCCATAAAGTCTCTGTTCGGAGAAGCGCCCCACGTGATCTCATCGGGGCTCGTGAACTCTACCCACCGTGGTATTAGGCGTCGATTTTCTATGTGTGCGAGCCGTGAGTCATTGAGTTATGGTGAAGATGTGGGAAGCCAGTAGGCTTCGGGGAGGTAGACTGTGAGACTCTTGATGCGGTTGGCTGTGTGTTTAAATCTGGTGATGCTCTTGGCCTTCACATCGTCCGCTCACGCGAATGACAGGCTCGCGCTCGCGGTCAGCTATTTTGAGAACACCTCTAAGGACAAGAGCCTCGACCCCCTAAGTCGTGGTCTCGCTGAGATGTTGATCACCGACTTGAGCACCTCGTCATTGATCACGGTCGTTGAGCGGTCACGGCTCAATGACGTTCTAAAAGAGATCAACCTCCAGAAGAGCCCGTTCTTCGATGAGAAGAGCGCGGCAAAGTTAGGTAAGGGTCTCGGTGCGGCCTTGATCGTCACGGGGAGCTATCTGAAGGTGGGTGATGTGCTGCGCATCGACGCCAGGGTTATCCAGGTTGATGATGGGACCGTCGCTCTTGGCGTGAAGACAGAGGGCAAGGTCGACAACTTCTTAGGTATGCAGCGCACCCTCGCGGTTAAGCTCCTTGAGGGGATCGGCGACAAGGTTAGTCTCGTGGCCCGCACCAAGCTGTCCTGTGGTGGCACGAAGAGCTATGACGCCTTCCTGTCTTATTCGGGCGCGCTGTCTCTGCTTGACTCCGGTGACAAGGCGGCGGCGGCGGAGGCGCTGAAGAAGGCGGCGACGGTCGACCCAGATTTCAAGATCGCGAAGGAGATGCAAGCCCGAGTAGAGAAGCTCCTCCGGTCCTACGACATCAGTCAGCTGAGCGCTCAAATGAGCATAGCCGCAGAGTTTCTCGTCGGAGCGCAGTGTGAGTGCAACCATCTACCGAGTGACGAGGCGGACACGGAGAGCGCAGCCCCTCGGTCGTCCAGACGAGTGTGGCCTTCCGCTTTGAATACACCCCTCGAGGGCGGAGGCAATACGGGCATGCCAGGGTTGGTGACTCGGTACGCGCAGATGGACAGCTTTATCGAGCTCGGTCTACTCGATGAGGGCGCTCAGTTTATCGACGCCGCCCTCGAGTCCAAGGGGTTCACGAGAGTCCAGTCGAGAGATTTAACCTTATCGCAACGATGCACAACAGACGGTCCGATGACCCAGGGTCGTTCCGACGCTTGCGAATGGGCGGTCGAGACCTGGCTGAAGGACCGGGAGAGCGCTTACTTAAAGCACCAAATTCAGGAGATCTTCTCCAGGTGGGTGAACACGGCCATCGAGCTCGGATCGCGGCCCGCTCTAGAGAAGGTGATCGCGATACTCAGCAAACACAAGATTCCTGGGAACGGATCGTATAGTCCGTCTCCGAACCTTATGCTGCCGTCACTGAAGGTCCTGGTCTCCGACCAGATGAGCCCCTGTTTGAAGGCCGCTGTCGACCCCGTCGAGACCTTGAGGTCTCAACGCGAGCGCAAGGACGGATCACAGATCTGGAGCATCTATCGTGGCGAGGTGGCTCATCGGATCGTCTGCTTCGCCCTCGAGGCCCCCAAAGCGGTCACTGCCCGAGGGGCAACCAAAGGTCCGCCCCCTCTCTACGGTCCTAGTCTGCGAGAGCAGGTGGCGCTCCGCGAGGCCGGACGTGCAGCCTGGTCTCGGGTGAGCTCAGGGGACAAGGTGATTCCCGGCCTACCGGAGGCGAAGACGCGCTGGGCTGGACTGGACCTAAGCTCATATTCCTTCCGGTGGCCTGAGCTGACCAAGTCGATTTGGGATCCTTTGGCCGTTGGCCACAGCCAAGGCCTGGCAGACCTCGTCACGCTTGCCTGTGGTACGCCCGAGTGCCGCGCTCGCATCATGGAGTGGTTCACGAAGGGTGTCCCCCGAGCGAAGTTCGAGAACAGCTCGGCCTTACGGGACGCGTTCACCAAGAAAATGCACGAGCTTAAGGACGGGGACGCCAGCGTCGCTGACGCGGCGAGTCGGGCCATCGGCGCGGCCGCCGCCAATAGCTTCAAATGGATATTGACGAAGCGCTCAGGACACCCTGAGCGCACGAAGAGGTGTTGGGCAGAGTCGTCGGATCGTTTCTTTGAGAAGATGGTTCCGCATCGCGAGGCCTTCTCCCAGCTGAAGACGTCCATCGAACCGATGAGGGAGGAGCTGAAGAGGATTAAGGAAGCGAGCTCTAGAAGTGAAGACCCCGAGAGCTTTCTCAAGACCGTCAGCGAGGGCAAAGAGCACCTTGAGCAGATCCGCTTAAAGTATGCGCAGTTTGCTCAGCTAGCAGAGGGCCTTCGAGTGATGATCGACCCGCTCAATTTGACCGATCCCATGGTTCGACCAAAGGCGCTGCAGCGTATCGAAGACGCTGCCGTTACCGGCCAAGAATATGAGGCACAGCGCCACCACACGACTCTACTGCTGGGCCAGATCTCCGGCCTGGCCAAGTCGCTCATCAAGCTCTCATCCCATCACGAGGCGCTGGAGGCGCTTGAAGTGAGGCGCGAACAAGCGGAGGAGCGCGGAGACGTGAAGGCGCAGATAAGCGCTCTCGAAGCCGTGCTCAAGAAGGTCGATGCGTACCTGAATGGCCTCGACGTATTTGTGGGCGAGGTCTTCAAGCTTCTGGGTTCGCCAGGCGAGCTCCCAGACGAGCCGACGGAGCTCGCTGAGAGAGCGGTCCAAGAGTGTAAGACAGCGTGTTCAGTCCTCGCCGTTTCGTTTGGTCGACTATGTGAACGAGGCTGTGTGGCCGAGGGGAAGCTTGCCGTCGCGGCGATCTGGAGCCCATCGAAATACGCCCAGAACGCCAGCATACAGCAGCAGCTAAACTATCGGCCCCATCGGCAGTTTGGGTATCGACTCAGACGACGGACAGGTCGGAGCACGTTCTTAAAGGACCTGCGAGAGGAGCTAGATGAGCTGCGGGCAGAGTTCGAAGCGGCTCGGAACATCGATGGGCTCAGCGATGCGGCCAGGGCGAGCGATCGCATCCAATCCGCCTGTAAGACATTCAATGAATGTAACGCCGGCGTTGATGAGGGAGTAAAGCGCGCCTCAGACGCTCTGAAACAGAGTAACTGTAAGCGCATTCTACGCCAGGCAAAGAGAGCGCTTAGACCGAGCAGACGTAAGTTAAAGGCGTTCTGCAGGAGAGAGGGAATCCGTAGCCGTTCGGGGTGCGCGAAGGAGTTCCAGAGACGTCAGGCCGAGCAGAGCCCGGCCGTCAAGACCGCCCCAGATGTGGAGAGGTGTACGCGCCTGAAGCAGGCCTACACGGAGCTCACTCGGAGTCGTTCGTCGAGTCGACGCGACTGTAAGGAGAAGCACCTCACCGACCGCTGCAGCGAGGCCCGGAGGGCACAAAACAAGCAACGCAGCGCTGTCCGGGCGATCGAGCGGCTCGACGCCCGCGGACTACTTAATAAGAGCAAGACGACCCTTGACAGGCTATTCAAGATCCTCAAGCAAGGCTCCCATTACGATGACCTAAGAGGGGACCTTAAATCGCTCAAGAATAGTGACATGAAGAACCTCGTTAAGGTCGTCGGTCCAGAGCTCAAGAGAGCCTCGGTCTCCAGATCGGGTCAATTCAAGATATACTGTGAGGCGCGAAGTCTCGCGCAGGCGCCAGCGTACGCAGAGTTGATCCGAAGAATGACTCTCTGGAGGGACGCGGCCTTCGCCTTCGCCGACGGCGACACGAGCCAGGATCGGGAGCAGCTCATCAAGTCGGCGCGAGCTCGCTTCCCCGAGAACCCACTCATCGAATCAGTCATCTTCTACCTCCGGCTCAACCAAGGCCGAATCGAAGACGCCAAGGCGATCCTGCCTACGCTGCCGGCGGCCCTCGCTGAGCGGCTCAAGTCAGAGGTGTCGAGCGCTAAGAGCCGGCTCGACGG
>CALELH010000267.1 GCA_937902595.1 uncultured Myxococcales bacterium | reverse complement strand
GCCTAGCCCATCAGGAATAGCCAGGAGGAGAGAGGAAGAGCGCCTCGACTGCGACCCAGCAAAAGAACAGGGGCTGTAGAAAAATGAGGAAGAGCGTCGCGACGATAGGATGGCGACTAAAGGCTTGGAACACCCCCTTTATAAAGACCACAAAGGCGAGGGCCAGAAACACGAGACAAATGATTCCAAAGATCGCCAACTCTGACATTCACACACCCACTTCGCTGTTCATAAGTGATCAGGACTTAGCACCTCGATCCCCTGATGTCGGTATTTTTGACTAAGATAGAGCTGCCATCCCCCTTGTTTGGGGCGTTTTGGCCTCGCTTTCTCGGCCTGTAGATCGCACTCTAACAAAGGGTCTTACGCCATTACGGTGAGGCCACCCGACCGGCTGCGTATTGTAGTCTAAACGAAGGACACACGACACCGAAGCAGGAGTGAAACCATGCGCTTGATGCTCATGTTCGCAATGCTGTGCTGCCATGTTGGCTGTGAGCCCATCGATGACGCCTCTGCGCCTGACGGCGCCGCTGACGACGCGTCCAGGCTGGATGGCGCCCTGCCCGCTCCGGACTCAGGACCACCGGAGACCGACGCTGATGACGCCATGTCTCCTCCTGCGGACGCGAACCCAGAGGATGGTGGGATCACGACTCCGGACATAGCACCGCTCGTGGACGACGCCGGCTTCGCTCCCGAGGACCTGGGTGTCCTAACGGACGCTGCACCTGAGCTTGGCCCAGACGAAGGGTTGCCAGTAGATGATGCCGGTGTCGGTCCGCCGAACGAAGCCTACGCGGCGGTCGTGCCTCCAGTGGACGCCGACGGGACCTTACTCCCCTTCCACATGGGCTCCCCAAACGAGGAATCTGGCCGACACGCAGATGAGACACGGAGACCTGTCTATCTGACCCGCGCATACTGGATGAAGATCACGGAGGTGACCCGAGGTGAGTGGGAGGCGCATTTTGAGCCCGGCCTCTATCAGCCGGCTCCCGAGTTAGACTGCCCCGATTGCCCGGTCGCGGGAATGAACTTCTTCAATGCCCTCGAATACGCCAATCTAGAGAGCGCTGCAGCTGGACTCCCCCCCTGCTATCAGCTTGACCGCTGCACCGACGCGGAGCCGGGCACGCCTGAATATCTGTGCGCCTCGGTTTCAGTCACCGCTGAGTCAGGGGATCCCTATGATTGCCTCGGTTATCGTCTCCCCATGGAGGCGGAGTGGGAGTACGCAGCCCGTGCGGGTGCCAATGGGCCCCTGCCAGACGGTGCACCGGACGCCGGCGGTGTGGGCCTCGATGCGCTCTACGCTGACATGAAGATTCGCTCATGTGCGGACGTCGGTGGAGACGCCCTGGGCGGTCCAGCCTATGCGGGGATCAACGATTGCGCAGTCTACGAAACTCATCGGGCGGCCAGAGACTGTGATGATGAAGCGTGCTTAGTTGAAGTCGCTCAGGTCGGTGAGCCCAACGCCTTCGGGCTGTCCGATATGCTCGGCAATGTCTCCGAATGGGTCTGGGATGGATACGAGATCCCCACGGACTCTGCCCAGCTTAACCCAATAGGCTCTCGATCCGTTCAGCGAGTGATTAGAGGTGGGTCTTATCGAACGCCTCGCGAGCATATACGCCTGGCCTTCCGATCCATGGCTTTGCCGTCCTCCACCCGCGCACCGGCGTTCCATGATGGGATTGGTTTTCGCCTAGTCCGTACGAATCATGCCCAGATCTGGGATCCACCAGGTGATGTGCAGGCACCGGCGGCCCCAGAGGTGGAAGAGCCCGGAGATGGTGAGTGCCGGCAAGTTCGCCGTCACCTTAAGACAGTGTTCATCGCGGGGCGGGATTACCGCCCCCTGACTCCCCAAGTAGGATCCGGCGCCCTCGATGTGGCTGACCTCCGCATCGACGACACCGATATTCAAGCGTCCGTCGATGACGGCCTCTCTTCAGTCGAAGGAGCAAGCTCCGCTGTGGCCAAGGCGACCGCCATCAATGAGTCCTTTGGCGAGACAGGCGTGCACGGCACTCCGGGCTCGACTTTAGCCATCGGCGCCCTCAGCCCCGTTCGGGCTGTAACTCTAGACTTAGACAATCACCTCGTCCTCAACGGAGAGATCATCGCCGGCGTTGAAGTGCTGGACGGGGACGCGGCGCCCGGCCCCGTGAGTGAAGACCCTGTCGACGCGGCTAGACGCGCACACTATGTTCCCCGGGGCGCCTCCATTCCACAGGGAGAGGATGAAGGGCTTCTGGCCAATGATGTCGTGATCAATGGTGTGCCTATTCGGGTGACCGCTGATGAGGACGACGCCGTCTCACCGCGTCACAGCGCGTCGTCCGCCATCGCCAAGGCCGTGGCCATCAATGAGAGCACCGCGTTGACCGGGGTTGTGGCCGAGGTTCTCCCCACAGTCGTTCGTGGGACCGCTGACATAGGCGCCGTCCAACTCGACTCAACGAATAACCTGTTTATCAATGGAGTTGCGTTCTGCGATGTCAGCGTCAATAACGATGACGCCGGCGGTCCTGTAGACGATGACCCCGTCGCCGGAGCTCGGGCCGCTCGCCTGGAGTCCGCTCGTCCTATCCGGGTCAACGACCGGGAGGCGCTGCGCCTAGACGATGTTCAAATCAACAGAACAGGTGTTCCCGCGACGCGCTCGCAGGACGACGACCTATCGACGATATACAACGCGGCGTCGGCGATCGCGAAGGCGAACGCTGTCAACGCCGTCAGTGACCTCACCGGCGTCGAAGCTCGAGCGCTCCCAACGGTGGTCACGGGTCCGGGCGCCATCCAGGCCATGGACCTTGATTCGACGAATGGCGTCGTCATCAACGGTGCGATGTTCTGCGATGTTTCAGTCAATGACGATGACGCCGGCGGTCCAGAGAGCGACCGGCCCGAAGATCAGCGCCGTCGGGCGCTGATGTCATCATCAAGGGAGATTGACCAAGGAGAACGGGAGCGACTCCAAAATGGAGACGTCGAGATCAATGGCGTCGGGATTCGCGCGACGGTCCCTGGAGATGATCCAACCTCCACTCAATTCCCCGAGTCATTGGCTATCGCCAAGGCGGCTGTGATTAACGAAGCGTTCGAGATGACAGGGGTGGAGGCGCGGGCTCTGCCGACTCGACTGCTGGGTGTCGCAGACATCGCAGCAGTCCTCCTGGATGACGTCAATCAGTTGGTCATTAACGACCACACCATCGCGGGCATCCGGGTGGATGATGGCGGCTCGCAAGACCTTGTAGACCTCATCAATGATGCCACCGCCCAAACGGGGGTCATCGCGACGCTAAGGGACAGACGTCTGAACCTGGAGGCTGCGGATGGAAGGAACATCGCCGTGCGTATCCGCGGGAACGCGACGCGCCTTGGTCTCGCTGCGGCGGCTGGCACTGTGGTTCGAGGTGGGCGTCTTCAGCTTGAATCTTCTGCATCATTCATCATCGGCGGCTGGGCATATACCAAGCTTGGCGACCTGGGATACCCCGGCAAGAACATGGCCTGTGCTGTGCGAGCGGATGGTGCTGACAATTTGCGAAGCGTGATCAACGCGGCGACCCAGTTCACAGGGGTCTCAGCCCACCTTAATGACAACCAGAGATTGGTTCTGACCGCACAAGACGGGCGCAATATCGATCTGATGGTGTTTGGGGCAGGCGTACGCCTTGGCCTGAGTGGCTCCATGGGCCAGTTTGTCTATGGAGGTCGCCTCTGGTTGGAGTCGCCGGACAGCATCCGACTCTCGGGAAACAATCTGAGTCGACTTGGGGATCTTGGCGGTTCAGGTACCACATTGGCCTGCCCTGTTCGCCTCGACGGAACGGACAATCTGCGGAGCGCCATTAACGCCCGCTCGGACCTCACAGGCGTCATCGCTGACCTGGACGAAGACGATCGCCTACGCCTGACCGCGGCCGATGGACGAAACATCGAATATTCTGTCTCGGGGAACGCCTCGAGGCTGGGCTTAAGCGCACGATTCGGCACAACGATCGTGGGCGGTCGCATCGGGCTGACCTCGCCGGAGACGATTCTCGTGAGCTCGCCGAACAACCAACTCCGCAAGATTGGGATCGGACGCTCCCCCTTGCTGGTGCCTCGGGTACGCGCCGATGGCAGCGACAATCTGAGGAGCCTAATCAACGCAGTTTCGGATCGGACCGGCGTCACCGCGGCCCTGAATCCCGATGACTCCCTGGTGCTCACGGCGAGGGATGGGCGTAACATCGACCTTCTCGTTTTCGGTCTAGCCACTCGTCTCGGGTTCCCGGCGGGAGAGAGCGTTTTTAGGGGAGCACTCACCCTATCGTCTGAACAGGAGTTCTCCCTGGAGATGACACCTGAAGGGGCCGCTCGAATTGGCTTTGATGATATCGGCAAGATCCATCGGACGACTCATTTGACGAGCCGCGATTATCTTATCTGTGACGCCGGAGCCTCCTTCGTAGACGCCCAGCACCATTGCGAAGACTTCGGAGGGCATCTGGTCGGGTTTAACTCTGTGAGCGAGAGCCATTGGATCACTGCGACAAGAGTATCCGCCGAGCCCGCATGGATCGGACCCCTGCACCAAGATGGAGGCTGGAGGCGATCCGATGGACAGACCTATGGAGTCCTGCTTCTGGATCAAGAGGGGCCCAACGGCTGCGCCCTGCTGGACCCAGATGAGGCTCTTTGGCAGGCGGCGGATTGCGATCACATCCACCCCTTCATCTGCGCTCTTTAGGAAGCCCCGCAGGGGACCAGAGAGAGACGGTGAGTCAAGACTTCGCCCAAAATCGCGGCGGAAGCAGCGCGCTTCTCCGTCCCGCTCTCCGGAGATGAACTCCAGCCACGATGTGCTCAAGAAGATCCTTGAGAAGATGACTCAGAAGTCAGCCGCGAGATAACGAGGCTGAGCGCCCCACGACGCTCAAGCTACGAGAGAAACAGGCTCCTTGGCCAATAGCTAGACACCGACCTCGTTTAGGCCGTAGGCAACACAGGTCTGTCATTGGCGCCTGTTTCTGGTTATGTAGGGGGCCAGTCAGTCTATTATAATTAATCATGACCCGCACTTTCGGGTGGAGAGACGCAATGAAGATCACCCAGGACACTGCAGTGCAAATGCACTATCACCTTACCGCTGACAACGGGGCGACCATCGACAGTTCGAAGGGTCGTGAGCCTCTAGAGTATCTACATGGCCATGGCAATCTAGTGCCCGGCGTCGAAAAGGCGCTGGAAGGTAAGGCAGCGGGCGACAGCTTGACCGTCGTTGTTCCTCCCAAGGATGGATATGGACAGCGAGACCCCCAGCTTGATGTGGCCATGCCCCTCTCGGTCTTTCCTGATGAATTCCGCCGTGAATTGGTGGAAGGGGCGCGCTTTCGTGGGCCACACCCAGCAGACCCGGAGCAGCTCACCACTTATTTGGTGATCAAGATCGAAGATGACCAAATACTCTCCACGGCAAACCACCCGCTCGCCGGAGAGACGCTCCACTTTGATATTGAGGTGGTCGAGGTCCGAAAAGGAACGCAAGGGGAGGTCGCCGATGGTCAAATCCACAGCCCCGACTGTTCCACGGGTTGTTGCTAAGCTGACCCTGAGACCTCACAGATCGCTACGCCTATCGACCTCGGTGAGGTCGGCGTAGGTGGTGTTCCAGCGGATGACGCCGCCAAGTTGGATGGCGGCTGTCATCTTCACACTCGCCGACGGCCCCTCTGGCCAACGACTCCACTGTGTCAAACCGACGTCAGCTTAAGGGACTCTCTGCGCGATCTAGCGGACAGTCTGTTCATGACTCAGGCAGTCATGTTGAGTGCGTGGCGAGGGCGCAACACGCGGTCGCCCATGAGATACAGGGGGTCGTAGTTCTGCGCCGTCGATCTGAATTCACGACTCGGTCTGAGACGTTCAGCGACTGATTAGATGCCCGTGGCGCCGCAATTAACTCTTGAGGGCTCTGACCTCGGACCCACCGCCCGCTCTGCAAAACGCCGAGCCAATCAATCCCCTCTCTCAGACACAATCTGGACACTGCCCATTCAATTGGACAGTCGCCTGCTGTACCGCTCTTGCCCAAGGACCTTCCAGGGCGGCAGTACTCGTGACCTCATCGGGAAGACAGGTCAATTGCCCACAATCATCACAGGAGAAGTGTGCGTGGTGGTGGTCATCGTCGGGCTTGGTTTTAAGCATGTACCGGTCGATCCCGTCAGCCCGGCTAACCACGGGAGCCACTCCCGCTTCCTTGAGCTTCACCAGATTTCGATAAATCGTGGCCGGGTCCCAATCCATCGGACCGATCGTGTCTAGGACCTCACTATGTGACAACGGCCTCTCAGCGCTATGGAGCACCCGAACCACCGCAAGCCTCGGGGCGGTAGCCCTTAAGCCGTGGTCGACCAGAAGCGCTTTTATCTTGTCTTTCGAAAGACTCATAACCCCTACTGCCTCACATCCCACTAGCAAAAACATCTAAGCAGGATACATCATATCGGCACCTTTCGGCCCAACTCAACCGCAATCAATATGCAAAAGCAAGACACTTGCATAAATATCTTGATCTTATTTAATCACGTTGGTTATAAGGCAGGCATTGTGTCGGACCATCACCCTGATTTGCATCCGATTTTAATTGGCAACGCATCCTTCGAAAGGGAGCTTTTAGATGAGATTTCAGAGCCTTCTCCTGACGGCGCTATTCGCAATTTTCCTCTTGCCTGCATGTGGGTCTGAGGATCACGATGACCATGACGGTCACGGCCACGGTCACCACGGACATGACCACGACCCCAACGAGGTGATGACCACAGTACGCCTGAATTTTGCGCCAGAGGCGGGTGGCGAAACAGTCACCTTCACTTGGGCTGACCCCGAGAATGACGGCGAGCCTACCATCGACACGATCTCCCTCACTGCAGGAGAGACCTACACCGTGAGTATCGAGATCTGGAACGAGCTGGAGAATCCAACTGAGGACATCACCCCGGAGCTGCGGGATGAACTCGACGAGCATCAGTTCTTCTTCACGGGTGAAGCGGTCTCTAGCCCAGCGAGTGAGTCGACGGCAGCGATCATCAGCCAGGAGTACGCCGACATGGATGCCAATGGAGACCCCGTTGGTCTCACCAACACATTTGAGGCGGTCACAG
>CALELH010000266.1 GCA_937902595.1 uncultured Myxococcales bacterium | reverse complement strand
GGTCCCTCGCGGCAAACTCATCTAAAGGGATCACCGTCATCGACAGCTTGAGCGGACATGAGGTCAGCTCATATATAGGAGCGATCATACCCAGCGGCTTCCCTTCAGGGTTGGGCCTCGACAAAGATGAACGAGTCTTCACCTTCGATGGGAGTGGCCTCCGTCAGAGACTGGACGCTCTCGACAACATCGATCCTCTCGCAGGCGCCTCAGGGACAGAGAATGAATTGAATATCTGGTCAGACAGCGGCGCACTGTTCACCTTTGACCGCCCCACTGGCCGCATACGCTGGAGCCTCGACCCGACGACCGGTGAAAGCACTACGGTCTTGTCCTCTGTGGAGCAAGTGTGGATGACGGACTCCACAGGCGTAGTGAGCCAATACAGGCAGCAGGATGGCACCTTAACAGGTAGAGCCTATCTCGATGGCGTCGTTCAATTCTGGAGCGCCCGTCCTGACTGCCTCCTGCTCGTCGTCCAGCAGGTTCCAGGACTGACCTTTAGCGTCATCTGTCTCGATCGTACCCTAAAGACCCGCTGGACACGTCGATTTGAATCGGCCCTCCTCGCTGAACCTGCTTGGACAGAGGATAGAGTCATCCTCGCCATTTCATCAGGAAAGCGCTCAACGGTCTGTCATCTTCGAGCACGTAACGGGGATGTGCAAAAGCATCACGAAGCGCCAGTGCAAAGGATCCACTCCATCTCATATATGGGAGATTTTCTCGTTGTCGTAGGTGAGCATGGGGAGGCAGCGTGGACGCACATCGACGAAGCGATGGCCTGGCGTTGCATGCTGCCCATCAACGAGAACTCAAGAGTGATCCCGAGCTTCACTGACCGAGGTGATTTCTGGGTCGTCGATCACGATTCGGTCGAGCTCTTTATGCCACAGACGGGAAGCTGGCTAGGTCAAGTCGCAGACCGCCCCTGTGAACGGGTCCATCCCTTAACCAACGGAGATCTTCTCATTATATTCGACGACTGCATCAGCCGCTATAGGCTCGGAGGCCATCTCTCTATTGTCCCAGATTGACCAGCCGAGACCTGTCAAACACCTAAGAAGAGACGCCGTCCAAAGGCAGGAGAGAGCTTCGCTTCAATGATGGATCTCGCGGCTGATTCAACGTCGTAGTCCAGACGAACATAGCGAAAAGCCCCTTCGTCCGTGTCATAGATACCGCAGCAGGCGCGGGCATCGTAGTCTCGCGGCTGCCCGACGCTACCGGCCGAGATAATGTATTTCCGATCGGGCTGTAGCGAGAAGCGGGTTCTGAGAATCTCCCTCGCCCCATCCGCATCAAAATCGAAGCTCTTGCACAGATGTGAGTGGCCCACGAAGGTGACGCGCGCCTGAGCCTCGAAATCGTCGACCATGACCCCCATCTGCTCGAGGGCGAAGAGGTATTCAAACTCTTCCGGATCCGGAGGCATGCCGTGACTAAAGAGTATGTCTTCGTGCCTCGCTTGGTAGGGAAGCTCACTCAACCATTTGAGGTTCTCTTCTGAGAGTAGTTTGCGGTGAAGGTCGAGGGCATCTCGAGCTGACTCTCTATAGTAGCCATAAGCCATCCGTCGGGCGACGGCAGCGTCATGGTTCCCCAAGACGGTGATATCCGCGTAGCGCCGCACCAAGGAGCAGCATATCTCTGGCTCACCACCATAACCGACGATGTCTCCGAGACAGGCGACAAAGTCCACCCGCTCAGCGTCCAAAACACGCAGCACCGTCTCAAGCGCGTGACGATTCGCGTGTATATCAGTAATGATTCCGATGCGCATAACGAGAGTGCTCTGCTCTAAAGCTTACTAATACAGACACTATAGCGCGACGATTGGTTACATCTAAAAGGGAGAAAATAAGACATCGCGAACCACGACACCCATGGCCTAGGCTTCTCAGCCGTGAATGGAGGTGTGCGCCAAGCTCTCGAGGACAGTCGTCAATCGGTGGGCAAAGGGAGGTGTCTCAGGCCGTCCTAATGCCTCAGCGACGCTCCGCGCGCGCCCAATGCAGGCGACGACCGCGGGATCGTCCTGCTGCTCCTCAAGACCGTCAAGTATGCCCCCATTTGTGGACGCAACATACCCGAGCAAAACAGCGATACGGTAGGCGCTCGTCTCGTCGACGGCAGCCCGGCTTAGTCCAGGCTGAACGACCATAGGTCCAAGTCGTGCTGCGCTCTCAGCGAGCACCTCCCAACGCTCTTCCTCAGGCTCCAGCATCATGGCGAGCACTGGACTCAGCGCCCGCTCGTCACCGACCTCAGCCAATAACATCGCGGCTGACAACCTCAGCGCGTCATCCTCCGTATAGAGGACACTTCGAAAGAGGGACACGAACGCCTCCGACACCGGGAGCAAGGACGGGACAACCACACCCAATTCTGGCGCCGCCATCTCTTTCACGGCATCAAACACGCGCACAGCATGCTCTGTGAGCCCACGACCAACCAGATGTACGGCAGCACCAGCTCTTCGCTCGCTGTCACTTAGCGCTTCGAGCAGCTGCCCGTCGCTCAGCTCAGCCATCGCAGGCTCGATCACAATCGTCGATCCAGAGTCAGCTGTCGGCAATCCCGCCGCACGAAGATGAGCGGGGCCGAACGACGCCACATCGATGGCATCCGCCAAGCTCACCTCGATGGCCGCGTATGACTCATCCTGGCTCTCATCGTCGCTCGCAAACCGTTCGGCGTCAGCCAAAGCTCTGGAGGCGAGTTCCTCTACCTGGGCATCCACTTGCAGACCCACAGAGTTAGACCAAACCAACAGCTGGTCCCAGTTCTCCCAGAGATCTAAGGGGTCCAACTCGCTCGGCCTCAGGTTCAAGTTTACTTCAGCGAAGTGTGCGATGAGCACTCGCAAGAGGTCCGATTCATCATCGGCTCGAGCAAACCGGCGCATTTCGCCACGCAAGCTGCCCTCGACGACGAGCCCAAATTGATACGCAGCTTCCAAAACGCGGCGCACAATCTGAGCCCACCATTCAGACGGAAAGCTCTGGACGCCGATCAAATAGTCCCGCTGGCTCGGGCTGTTCCAATAGCTCACGATCCCGACCGCTAGACGGGCCTCCGCGGCGGTCAACAGCTGTGAAAAGCTGTCTTCAGTGAAGTTGTGATGCATCTCACCGAGGACGGGATAACCAGGCTCCGACACCTTTTCGGCGGCGTCCGAAGAGAACACATCCAGATCGAGCGCGAGCACCTCTGACACGTTCGGGGCCAAGGGGTGAGCGAGGGTCCATTCGAGGACCTCGTCGTCTCCATCAGCGCCAAGGTGGACCTCCACCTCAAAGGACTCGGCCAGGCGACCCAAGATCTCAGCATGTTTAGGATCCTTTGGATCCAGGCTCCAGACGACGTGGCGTACCTCGAACTCGTTCGATCCAGAGATAACCAAACTCAGAGCGAGAGCGCTTCCCTCATCGAGTCGATGATGTTGGAACCGGATCGCGAGATCTCCAACCCGCGCAGACTCAAGCACCTCGGGCGCTTGAATAGAGGACGCGTAGACCAGGCCATCCCTCAAGACAAGCCCATGGGACAATGCCGCCTGCTCCAAATCATCCGGGTCCATCTCGTGGAGCCCTTCCAACTCAGATTCAGCTGGTTCCCTTGAGGCTCCCTCCACGGAATCCCCCACATCGCCCTCGTCTGGCTCAGAATGTGTCAGGTCGGCGAGGCCGGCCCCAAGGGCCAAATCTTCAAAACCTTGGGGCGCCTGTTCCGTAGGGGAGTCAGACGGGGCGGCCGGCTTGGCCTCTGTCGGAGGTTCACTCACGACCGTCAAATCCTCAATGGACTGAGGCTCTACGTCAGCATCAAGAGCTGAACTCTCCACGTCACTCTCCGAAGCCGTACTACCCTCATCGACGTGTATTTCGCGGACTGCGTCCTCAGCTTCAAGAGCCTCAACGCGTCCGCTCTCCACGACTTCGATGGGCGCCTCGGAAGACGGCGACTCTGCTTGTCCGACACTCGCGACTGAGGAGACCGGCTCCTGGTCAACACTATCCAGTGAGCTCCCAGAAACATCTAGAGAGTCCTGACTTTCGTCAACGGATTCATGGCCACCTGCAGGCGGACCGGCGGTCTCCAAAGGCCCCGCAGACATGTGAGCCATTGCATCCTCACCAATAGAGGACTCTGACGTATCGACAAACTGACCCGCGCTGCTGGCATCAACCTCTTCTGCCACGATCTCGTCATCAAGTAGCACGCGTAATCGATTCCCGACATTCGAGCTAATAGGGACTGAGAACTCTCCATCTTCATCGTCCAAGAACGGGTCAACGGTCACATCACCAGTGAACCTCTCCCCCGACAGGGACTTATCTGAGTTCGTAGAGAGCCCGGCGAGCGGTGGTCCATCGTGAAGTCCAGGGGCGACAGAGTCTTCGGTGTCCTCTTCATCGCTCAACAGCTCGGCCAAGAGGTTAAGGCTCTTTGCGCGACGACGAACAGCTTCTTGGGGAGGCGTCGACTCCGGAGGCGGGTGATCGTCGCCACTCAAGGAGATGCTCGGCTCATTCATGGAGCCAAGGCTCTCGTCCATGCTTGAGAGCTCTCCCTCCTCGTGAACAACCCCCCTCACCTCTAGCATCTTCGCGAGTTCGTCCTTACCTCCCACCAAAGTGGGCTCTAAGAGATATGGGGCGACCATCTGACCTGGGGCCTGGGTGACATCCTCGATGAAGTTTGCCCGAAGCCGCTGGGCCCGGTGCCGTAACCCATCAGGGACCACCAATAGGAGCACCCCTCTTGACGGATAGTGAACGCCGAGACGCTCCTCAGCGACATACTCCCAGCTACACGCAGCACATGAGGAGTGGTTGATGCCGGCGAAGCCATGCTCGAGAAAGCGATCGACGATCTCAAAGTCCACATCACCATTGATCATGCGGTAAACCGAGGTCCGGAACCACGCTCCACACCCACCACACCACACGGTCGTGGAATCTTTAACTGTCTGGTTGGTGTCCTCGCGCTTCATCCGTGTCTCCGACAAATACACAACTCGCCCGTCTAGGAAGGCCTATCGACCGGCGTTGATATATCATGGCCGGGCCTACGCCGTCACCCAAGTCGAACATATCTAACGGAGAGCGCTCACTTTGGTCAGACTTATGACTGATGCGAGGCAATCGTAGTGACCACAAAAGAAAAGGCCTCCCGCATAAGCGAGAGGCCTTTTTGGTGACCCGTACGGGATTTGAACCCGTGTTACCGGCTTGAGAGGCCAGCGTCCTAACCGCTAGACGAAAGGGCCGTCTTGGAGGCTTGCGGCCTCCTATAGCTCGGGAACAAGGATTCGAACTTTGATTGACGGCACCAGAAGCCGTAGTCCTACCATTAGACGATTCCCGAACAAGGGACTAAGTCCCAAATTCAACTCACTCAATAAAGAGTATCTCAACTCGACCACCGATTCGACTCACGTTCACTCCCCAGAACCTACTCGGCAAGCTCTTGGGCTTCGCGTGGGCCGCGACCACCCCTGGGCGGTCAACGACAGTACGAAAAGACACCCTATCACTCTTTGACGACCAGCGGCGCGCAAGCCAACGTATCGTCTCCGAGTAGCCCATCGGCGACCGGTATCTGTGCTCGGAGACCAAGGTAGCGCCCTTGGGCAAGACGAGACCAGCATCTGGTTTCGCGTCTAAGCGTCCGACAAGGCCCAATGGTGTAAGAGCAATCACTCCAAACACCAGCAGCCTTAACGGAACGCGCTTATCGCCCAAAACTCTGTACCAGGTCAAACAAAAAGTGCCTCTAATTAACCAAATCTAATCCGCCGGCTTGGAATCATCCGACCGCCCGCTTAGACGCCTCAGACCGGATCGCCCCTTCTTCAAGTAGGTGACCCATTCTTCGGCGTTTGGTCTCTAGGTATTCTTCGTTCACCTCATTGATCCCCGTGACGATGGGGATTCGGCTAACGATGGGAATACCAGCCTCTCTCAGGCCATCGATCTTCAAAGGGTTGTTTGTAAGCAGTGAGACACTGTTGACCCCCAAAGCGCGCAACATTTCTGCTGCGACTTCATAACTCCTGAGGTCATCGCCGAATCCAAGAAGCCGGTTCGCGTCGACGGTGTCCGCCCCCTCCTCCTGCAATCGATAAGCTCTAATCTTGTTTCCAAGACCTATCCCGCGCCCTTCTTGCCGCAGATAGAGAACAGCTCCGCGCCCTCTCCGACCAATATACTGAAGTGCGCTCTCGAGCTGTGCCTTGCAGTCACACTTAAGAGACCCAAGAACTTCACCAGTCAAACACTCAGAGTGTACGCGTACCGGAAGCTCTTCAGCGCCATCGACCTCTCC
>CALELH010000265.1 GCA_937902595.1 uncultured Myxococcales bacterium | reverse complement strand
GGCAGGTGGAGGCAGAGCTCGCATGAGCGCATGCTCAAGCTCAGGTGATAGGGGTACCTCCCCATCGACTCTCTGCAGGTCCAATTGTGTAGGAAGGTCACGGGCGAGTTCTTCCCTTAAGGCCTCGTATAGGTCTCGAGCCCGCTGCGAAACGGGTCGAATCATTACGACGGCCGGCTCACCCGTCCGACTACCTCGGGAAGCGCCTACACGAATCACTTCATAGCCAAGACTTCGTCGAAACCGCAATAAGCCTTCAGTGACGCCAAACAGCGTCCCAAACAGATCTGGTTGGTAGGACTCATGGATCTGCTTGACCAAGAGGGTGGCCAGACCCCGTCGACGCATATCAGGGTGGACGGCGATGCGTATGCTCCGCACCATGCTCAGAGCCCCTGCCTCTTGGTGACCAGAGTGTGAAATGAGAGTCTCAGCCAGCGCGTTGCCCCGTACGCGAGCGCGTCCCCAGTAGACGGCATCCGATGTCGACTGGGGCAGCGAGCCTTCAAGAGCGATCATGGTCGCCGCCACGACACGATCGTTGAGGGTGAGCACGTGGAGCCTTAAGTTTGGCGCGTCTAGAATTCGATGTAGGTCGCTCGGAGTGGTCCGATAATGAGCGTGAACAAGCAAACCGAAGAAGTCTCGGAGGAGGCGCTCATTTTCAAAGAGAGAATCACGATCAATGACCGAGTGAGAGATCTCTGACAGTTCAAACGAATCAACCTGGGGCGCGACCGATGCGTCGAGCAATAACGCGTCGTAGACAAGCGTCTCTAGAGGATCCTGAGCGTCCCATCGAATCGGCTCATTCAGGTTCAGGGACATGACCGGGCGGGGCTGATGCTTGAGCCACTCAATAAACCTCAGGACAAAGCCACGGCCTGTGCCTTCATATCCTTGTGCTGTCGTCGCCAACGCGAGACGCGAGTCAGGGTGTCCTAGCGTGATGCACTGCAGCAGTTGAACTGAAAGCTGTGCGGCCTCATCGACGATGATCACGTCATATTTCGTGCTCGTGTACGCCAAGATCTCTGGCCTTACGTACTCGATCAGACTTGAGTGGTCTTCTGCTTCAGTCGGGATCGCGAACCGAAACACCTCCGCTGTAGATGCCTCATTCGCAGCCGTGACGGCGATCCTCAGAGATCGTGTCGTCAGCGCTGCTCGCAGGGCCAGGCCGAGGGCGCTAGATTTGCCACGGCCACGATCGGAAATGAGGACGGCGACCCTCGGCGACTCGACGACAAACAGGCGGGTGAGGTGTTCGACGACCTCTCGTTGTTCTGCTGATCCCGTAACGAGTCGGTGAGCAGGTCTTAGTCTTTGAGGCGCGTCCAGATGGTGCCGCGCGAGACTCGCCTCGAACCGTCGGTAGAAGCGATCTCCGACGTCATCTGGCGTGTAAGGATGGACGACAAACCGCGCTCGGTTATTCTTCGGTGCCTGTCCCAGGGGCAGCATCCTCAAGATGAGGGCGCCCCCTCCCCAAATGAAGCCATGGCACTGACCGATAACGTCGGCGTTCAAGCCGTGATGCAGATCGAGGACAACGACATCGTACGAGACGCCGAGCTTCCGCTTCACTTCGACGAACGGAGTGTGAACTCTGTCGTGCACTCCGGCGTCGCTCACCCACAGAACATGGTCCTCATCGAGGCCCTCGATGCATTCCAGGGCTTGTCGCTCGGTTTCTTCCTCTGTTCCTCGAAGGACGACGCAGCGTCGATGGCGATCCGTCATATGGTCAGAGGCTTACCGGGAACTGGAATGGCAGTGAAATGCTCGGGACGCTGGACAGAAAGGCCAGGAGATCTTCGATGCGGGCAGGTCGTGTCTGGGAGATGAGAAGGCCCCGGTTATCAAGGGTCGCCGTCATGCTGAAGAACGGCGCGGTCGCGAAGGCCATCAGCTCTCGGTCATCGACCACCGTCTTTGCTAGATCCTTAGGGATCAGCGGTCGGCCATTAATTAAGATGCCCAAGAGCGCTTGAGTGTCCATGTCTGTGATCTCAGCAGGCGTCTTCCCCGACTTAGAGGTCCCTTTGATCGCCTCTTCCACCGCCTCGAACCCACCAAAGAGCAACATGTCTTCATGCCTCACAAGTGCAGCCTTGAATCCCTCCAGGGTGAGGGTCCATCCCTTAACGCCCGCGACGCTCTCTTGCTGCGGGACTGCGCCTGGAGCGCGCTTGGCGAGCGCGGCCGCGGCGGTGGCCAGGACGCCGTCCGCGGCGACGCCATCGGCGATTTGAGCTGCGAAGAGCATTGCGGCTGGATCGGTTTCCTTCTGACCGGGGCGCATAGCCAACATGAAGTTTCCGGTAAACGCTCGGCAGAGGGCCTCCCAGCTGATCCCTGTCGCCATCGGCAGCGCCATCCTCGCCATCCCGATTCCCATACGCACTTGGTCTGGGGTCGTCGGCGGCAAAGCCTGACTAATGCCGTCGAGAATCTGCTTAAGGTTAATACTCCAGCGGACTGCGCTCCACGCGCCACTTTGAATTCTACGAGAGAACTTGGGGGCGGCGCTCTTGACGCTGAACAATTGCTCCAAGAGGGTCTGACCAGGTGTGGTCGTCACGACACGTCCGACGGATCCTTGGTCTCCGAATCGCAGCGCGCTCGCTTCGATCCACCTGGTGATGTAGTTGGCGGCCGGCTTGAGTAAAGTCTCCTCCTTACTCGCGTTGATGCGCGTACGGAGATTCTCAAAGTCCAAGTACATCGTGATATGGGCCTCTCCAACGGAGTCGGAGAGGGCTCGCTTATATCGCTTGGATTCAGCCAAGCTTGGCCCATTACCTGACCAACTGCTGTCTAAGACCTGAGCCAGTTTCAGTCTCTCTACGGTGGCATCGACGGGCTCCGCTCCCTTCGCTTCGACGAGGGTCAAGACCGTGACGTCTCCCTTAGCGGCGAAGAGCATTCTCGCATCTCCGATCACTACGGACTTAAAGTCCTTCCCAGCGACGACGGGCATGGGATGGCCGCTCCACTCGGCGAGAAACTTAATGCTGGGCTCCAGGTCTCCTGTCGCCAGCCAGATGAGAGGGATCATGTTGTCTTTAGTCACTAGGCGCGCATCTAGAACGATGGCGGCGCCGGCATTGGGATCGATGCCCAGCCTGGTCCAGGTCTCTGCTTTGGACGGATCAAAGGTGAGCTTGGCGTTCTTGGGTTGGTCCCAAAGCATACTCCAAGCGCCTTCAACGGTTGGGAACGCCCTCAAAGCGCGAAGAACCCTGCGGTAACTCGCATCTAGGTGAGTGATACTGGCCGACGCGATCGTGTGCTCTGCAGACGCGAGTCGCGTGATCTTCTGAGCGCTATCGCCCTGGTTTGCCAGGCCATACCAGGCGGCTGCTCCGATGAGGACAGCGATGGCTGCCGCGATCAGCAGCTTCGTTTGGCCGGCACCTACGCTTGAGTTTTGCTCGTTCATTGGAGTCCTAGATTGGCGTCGAATCGCCACATGTCGTTAAAGAACCCGGCGCCCACAGCGCCTGCTCGTGTCCATACCAAGTAGTCAGGCATACCACTTCGAGATGAAAATGGAATGATCTGATGAAGGAGCGAGGTCGCATCTTCGGTGGTGACCAGCACCGCTGAAAGGCCGTCCCCCTCCGGAATTACATACATGAGCGCGCCTTGAGGGATCTGTTCTCCATCGAAATAGAGCCCGTCGTCATCCCAGGTAAATGGCATGACTCGGTGAGCCGCCGCAGCGTCTCCCATACGAATGAGGTTTCTCCGTTCTGCCGTCTCGGGCGTAAGGTCGTCTATGGTCAGTCCACAGGCATGTCCGTTGCCTATCAACGCCCAAAAGGACGTGAAATATGCCGCAGACTTGGAATATCTACTCTCGTCGCTCGGGTAGACGAAGCAGAAGGGCGACCTAAACACCTGATTGAAGGGTCCGTATTGGTCCGCGCGCTTACCCTCTCGCTGACCCACGAAGGTAAACGGAGCTTCAAGTTCGATGACCTCGTCATCCACTGAGACGTCCATGATCCCAATTTCAGCCAGCGCTTCGGTGTCGATACGGAGGGTGCGCACGTTCGTCGTCTCAATGGTGAGACTTGCCCCGTTTCGCCTGGAGGTGACCACGAAGTCAGTCATCGGAGAGGTGGCTGCCTCAACGCGTATGAAGGAGTGCTCAGGAGAATATGAGGGTCCTTCACTGCGGAAGCTGAAGTCTGCCTCGAGCGGGTCGAGTCGTCTGCTCTTCATAAAACGAAAGAGAGCGGGCCAGTCGACGCAATCTGCGCCTGGGCTTGCGTCCCCATCCCACCAGTGCCCTGCACCCGGCTGCTCATGCATCACAATGTCTTGGGTATGCATCGAGGCGGCCATAAACATATTTCGGCCCTCAGTCACGGGTACATTGTCGTCCGCGTCGCCATGGATAATGTACACCCCTCGTTGGGCGATATTGCTCAAGTAATTGAGAGTGTCACTGTGGGCTCGAGAGCGGGCGAAGGGTCCGTTTGGTCTAGGTGAACCTCCGTAACTATAGAAGGATTCCCATCCCGCGCTGGGGCCAAGAACGGCGAAGCGTCCCGGCGTCGATGTCCCCACGTGCCACGTGCCGTGGCCACCCATGGAGTGACCCGTCAAATAGACTCGCGCTGGATCGATGGAGAAGCTCTCCATCGCGTGTTCGAGGGCTGCTAGAGCGTTAAATCGGCCCCACTCCTCCCAGTCGAAGCCGAATGGGCGTCGATTTGTTGGAGCGATGATGTACGCCCAGTGCTTGGCTGAATAGGAGTTGGCCTGATTAATGGCTTCGACTCCCGCTCCATGCAGAGAGAGCACGAGTGAGTATTCACTCTCGGGGTCGACTTCCGTCGGTGGGCGCACACCGTAGTATTGAACGGAGCCGTCTATCGGTGACAAGAACGTCCGTCGGTAAGTTTGGTTGGGGGCCTTAGTTTGCAGCGTAATGACCCGCTCATAGCTATTGTTTAGTGAGGGCGAATCAACCCTGATTCTGACAGGCACTTCCATATCAGGAGCTAACCAGGCTGCTTTGGGCACAAGCTGGAACGCGATCTGTGTCGTCGCGCCGCCCGGGACTCCTGGGTAGTGCATCTCAGACGCCTCAAAATACTCATTCTCTATGACTCTGGCGGTCAACGTGCGCAGAGTTTTACGGAGCGTATTGACCAGCGGTACGCCTAAGGGCATTGGCTCTTGATGTCCAACCAAGAGATGAGGCCAGGTGAGGTCAGACCGATTAAACACAACCTCATCCGTCGTCTTGAAGACCTGAACGCGAGGTGGACCACGGCGAGGGAGGGGCCTGACAGCGATCACGGCTGTATCTCCTTCGTGCGGGAGAGGCATCAGGCTCGTACCGGCTCCGTAATAGTCTCCGGGTTGTACGCTGACTGGAGACCAGAGTTGAGCGGCCCGATCCGCGCGGACGACGATTCGCTCTCCCGGCTCCAGAGGTACTTCTCCCACGAGGTATCCATTTGAGGGTCCAAAACCTGAGACTGTACCGTCTTCATCTGACTCCATCTGTACCCATCGTATCCCGGGCGGGCTGGCAGGAACGCCGGCCTCAGGCATCTCAAAGTCGCCTCTCTCAAAGATGTCGTATAAGGGATCATTCTCACCGATGAGCGCGCGCATCCAGGGCGTCACCTGAACTCGTTCGAGCTCAACCTCCGGTGCGACCGGTGGTGGTGACCATGGGCCTACGTCGGGGGCGGGCCCGGACATGTCTGCCGTGCCCAGATCCTGAGGCACCTCGCTATCGGCGAGGCCTCGATCCATAAGCGCGCCGTCTGGAGCGGTCTGACCGGTATCGGCGCTGGTGCCTGAGTCCGTGTCGAGGGCCATAGAATCGGGACTCGGTCCTTCATCGGAAGAGGCGCTGTCGCAGCCAGACGCTCCCAAGAGAAGCACCAGGAAAAAAAGCAGATATCGCATCTCATGCCCTCAATCTCAGCAATGCCGGTGGCGATGGTACACCGTCCGAGCATTGACCCGAAGCCAGATCCCGCGTAACGAATCGTGCACAGGACATTCATTGGGAGATAGATATGACCTTCCTCGCTGAGCTCGGTATTGAAAAAGACAACCTTGGGACGTGCATGGGCCCCGGCCAATGGTCGGCCAATGGATCTGAATGGATCGTCTCGACGAATCCCAGCGACGGCTCAGAGATCGGGCGTGTTCGCGTGACGACACCGTCCGAATACGACGCTGTGATGGAGCGCGCTAAAGAGGTCTCGAGGGAATGGTCCATGACTCCAGCGCCCCGACGTGGTGAGGCCGTTCGTCTCATCGGAGAGGCGCTGCGAAAGCATAAGGACGCGCTGGGCAGTCTGGTCGCGCTTGAGATGGGGAAGATTAAGCAGGAGGGCGATGGAGAGGTCCAGGAGATGATCGACATCGCTGATTTCGCTGTGGGCCAGAGTCGTATGCTCTATGGAAACACGATGCACTCCGAGCGCCCTCTGCACCGCATGTATGAGCAATGGCACCCCCTTGGTGTGGTCGGGATCATCACCGCGTTTAATTTCCCTGTTGCCGTTTG
>CALELH010000264.1 GCA_937902595.1 uncultured Myxococcales bacterium | reverse complement strand
GGCGTGTGCGTTGCTTGGCTAGGTGAGGCGTTCTCAGGGGATGCGGAGCCTGACATTTGGCTCCGTGTTCCCCTTGCTGATGACGAGTTCGTGAGGTCATAACCAGATTCTTTTTGGACGTAGTCGGGTGTTACGGGCTGCTCTCGAGCATTAGGCAGCTTGGCCACGTATTGGGTGAGCGCAGCTCTATCGCAGAGTCTTCAAGAGCAAGAACTCGACTCTGTATATGTCGGCTCCATGAGTCTACTTGCCAAACACGTCTTCTGGTTCCTATCTTCTACAGCAATGGACCCTTCTACAAAAAACGATCTTCAGTCGAGCCCTCACTCTGTGCAGCTTCACTGGAGGCTACCCAATCCACCGACCTTTTTTGTGGGTCGGGACAATGAACGCTCTCAGCTACTCCGGATGATTGCACGTTCACCAATCACACTAGTGACTGGCCCCGGTGGTACCGGCAAAAGCGCGCTCGTCGCGTCCGTTCTCTCGGATGGCCTCACGGAGTACAAGATTGTCCGAGTTGGAATGCGGCCATCGGACAGCCTGGCGCAGCTCTGCGTGACTATGCTCAAAGCGGCGTTCGAGGTGACGGATCGTAGCGCTCAGGATTGGTCGAACGCCGCTCAAAGCATGAGGCTGCTTGTCTCCGCTGTACTGGATGTAGCGGAGGGCCATCAGCTCTTGTTCGTTCTCGAGGACCTTCACAATGGCGATGAGGAAGAGGTCGATAGCTTCCTCCTCTTGCTGCATCAGTATGCGTCTCGTTCACGTTGGGTCGTTACCATGCGTCGACGCGCGAAGTTGTCGGCCATGGCTGAGCAGCAGCTTGCACTGCCCCCTCTATCCACCCCCGTCCTGGCTGAGCTCGCACATCTGTGCACTCCGGGAAGGAATCAAGAGGAGAATATCGTCATCGCAGAGCAAGCCGAGGGATCACCATGGCGGCTACGGCAGTTGCTCAGTGAAACGCCGCTCGCGTTGAACCCGTCGGGCTCAGTGTCCCGGGATGACCTCAGCGCGTCATCAGGCTTACTGCGAGCGTTGTCCGTTTTGGAGTTACCGTTGCCGGCAGATGTCCTCGGTCAGTTCGCTGAGATACCCTCGCCATCACGGTTAGGACAGCTCGTCCAGGAGGGGATGTTGGAGCCAGGATCAGACCGGCTTCGACTTCATGACAGAGCCCGCCAGCATATTAGCGCAGGCACTGCAGATACTGAGACCAAGGCGTTGAAGCTCAGAGTTGTCCGGGGACTAAAGGACGACCATCGGTCTGTCTCAAGGTTAGAGGCGATTCGACTGGCGCTCTCCGTGGATATCGATGAAGCAGCCCAGCTTTTGAGTGTGCACATTAATGATCTGATTGCTCGAGGTCATGCACCGCGGATTTGGGAGATGCTCGGTGCTATCAATGAGGCTACTTTTGACCCGTGCCGCTTTAGGCTCGCGATTCATCTCGCTGGGGGCGAGCCGATGCAGTGGGCTCTGTCCAGGCCGGAGCCGGAGGATGTAGAGGATCGCTTGTCTTGGATCGGGATCCAGTATTTGGGTGGTCGAGTAGGCACAGCCTTGGAGGCGGCGTCGAAGCTTAGAGGCGAGCTAGACGTAAAAGACTCACCTGAGCAGGCTCTAGTCTGCTCGCTGACATGCTATCGCGCCTTGATGCAGCTGGGTCGTACTCAGGATGCGTGCCGGGTACTTCGTCAAATAGATGTTTCCGATCCGCTCATTATGCTGCAAAGAGATGCAGCTCTCGCTCGCGCGCTGATCGTCTCAGGGGGGTTCACAGAGGGGCTGAAGCTCGCTCAGAGAGTATGGGCTGACTGGCCTGAGAGAGCGGATGCGGTTGAGCCTGAGACCTGTGGTGAGATCGCGAGCGCTTTTATCCTCTTGGGCCGACTAAGGGACGCGGCTGATGTCCTGGGAAACGGGGAATACATACGTCCGGTCCATTCGGTGGGAGGACGATTGCGGCAACTTTTCCTCGATGTGCGACGAGGGGATATTGAGAACGCGAAGCGGTGGATTCAGTCCCTCGACGATGGACCAAAGACAGCGTCGGTTTTGAGTGTCTTTGTTCGAACTCAACAGGCGGTCTTAGGGATCGCTATGGGTGACTTACGCAGCGCAGAGACGACGGTGGATGCGGCTCTTAAGGAGGCCGAAAAAAGCGGTAATGGCTATATGTATCAGTGGGCAAGATTCACCCGACTTACCCTGGCTTGGCATCGAGGAGAGCCACTACAAACGCATCCGATCCCGATCGACATAGCGGCGCCTGTCGGTCCTCAGGCCACCGCGCTTCGGGCCTTCGAACGCGCCCAGGCGATTCGATTTGGTGACAAGTATATCGACAGCCCACCAGATACACTGGTCCTCGAAGCTCACGTCATCGATCTAATCGCGTCAGCTGAAGCCCTGCTGATTGGGGGAGACGTGGCCGGCGCTCGGCGACGGGCTCAGTCGGCCCACCGTCTCTGTGTCGAGCACGAGCTCGGATTGATACAGGCGGATGTACTACGGGCTCTCTGCGATATTGAATTCATCGCGGGAGATATGATTCGCCTGCGAGGACACGCGGAGAGCCTCGGGGAGAGGCTCCCGGGCTCGCTACATTATGGGCCTCTAGCCGACTTCTATGGAGCGGTGGCTTCTGCCGAAGGGCTTACAGGTTTGGCTCTTTGGAGATGGGCGCAGCTGTGGCACGAGTCGCCTCTCTTAGCGGGTCGTTGCGCGGCCTTCTTAGGGATGGACACCGCGAGTGATAACCGACTGAGATGTACTATTCTGGCACAAATGGCGAGCCGCTTAGGCCAGGCATTGGTATTCCACCCTGAACGTTCTCAGGCCTGGGGACTTGACGTCAGTCAGCGGCGAGTCTGGATCGGCGATCGAGGGGTCATGTTCGGCCGAAGGACGATCGCTCTCAAGCTTCTTGAGTTCATGGCGCTAAACGGTGGTCAAGCGACCAAGCGAGAGCTCGCGGAGGCTGTCTGGGAGATTGCGGAGTACCACCCCTTCCATGATGACAAACGAATCCAAGTCACTATTCGACGTCTGCGACAACAGCTCGCAGATGAACCCACTCCAGAGCTCCTGATCACGACCGAGAGTGGCTATGCTTTCGGCTCTACGAGGGCCTTCCTCTTCATGGGCAATATTCCAGTTCAGTAGCGGGAACATGTAACCCGGTGTAGCCGCATGTAACTGGCAAGCGCCTCTCTCTCCCATAAAGATTGCTCCATCGACGCAACCCGCTGGGCGCCGACCTCCCTTGGGCATAAAGAGCCTAATGAGAATGACGATCCAGCTGGTGGCCTAGCAACTTGAGAAAAAGCAAATCAATGAGCGCGGATCGATCGAGGTCGATGCGTCTCGAAAGGGAGATAGATTATGAACGCTAGAGATGGAATTCGGAGTACATTGGTCAGCCAGCTTGGACTATTGGCGCTCGTCTTGTCCGGGATGTTTGGCAGCTCCGCGGAGGCTCAACGGACCCCACGATCCCAAGCCATGAGTCGGGCAGCAAGTCAGGTTAGGGTCGCAGCACCGCCTCGGGCGTCTCGGGCGCCGATCGGAACGGCTAGATATCGAGACGGGGTGGTCAGCGGTGCTGCTTATGACCCAGACACTCTAGGCCGCAATCTCACTATCGCCGTCAGCATAGGGGGCCCCATGGGTGCCAGAGATACGTTCGGCGAGTCCATCAGGACCACGAGGCCAAGGTTTCGGACTCACTATCGACCCTTCACCTATTGAATCACGGAAGAGAGAGCGCGGACGATCACTCGCGCGCTCGGAGGCTCCGGAACATATCCTGTCTATGTGTATGCGCTGAACACAGGCTCGGGCGCCAAGCGGCTGTTGAATCATAGGCCGTTTGAAATCGAGCTTGTCGATCCGGATTCCTGGAGATCGGAGCGCTATGAGGGGCCGCTACCGAAGATTATATGTCGCGTATCTCACATGGGTATAGCCAGCTGTATGAACGCCCGTCGGTGGCTCGCGATGGCGGAGATCGGCGGTGTAATTGATCACACGATCGGGATCCTCGCTTCAATCTACGAAGAGCACGGGCTCGACCGGGATCATGACACCATCATTGACTGCGGTGGATCTTGGACGAGCGTTGGAGATGACCCGGTCGACACCTTGCTTAACGATGATTTCCTGATCGGCATGGATGAAGCGGGCGCGGAACAGGCTCGCTCGGAGATTGAGGGGGCTATGGGCAACGACGC
>CALELH010000263.1 GCA_937902595.1 uncultured Myxococcales bacterium | reverse complement strand
CGACGGGAGCCGGCCTCGAGTCAGTGGGCGGCATGGGTTTGAGCTCCTTCTGTCCAACTTGCCACAAAACGGTGTCCTGAGATTGGTGGTCCCAAACTACGACGCGGAGGGAGAGGTCGTTGATGATGACGGCCTCACAATCGGTCCGTTTCGGTTCTAGTGGGGAGCGCTATGGACTCAGTGTTGGAGCGCTGGTTGGGTGACGATCACTTAACCGCAGGTCCGCAGATTCTGACCAGACGAATCGCGACACGTGCGTTGTGAGGCGGAGGATCTCAGAGACTACATTTAGGAGCATCCACATGGGTGATGAGTTTGCGACTGGAGTAACGGTGTCCAGGATTGGATGCCGCCTGATGTTGGGTGTTGTCTTGATGTGCTACGCCTGCGGTGAACCAGAGCGACGTGCACCCGGGGAGCGCCTGGAGGCTGACTCTGCCGCAGGAATCGGACCCTATGCCCGGGCTGGCGATGCCGATGAAGTGCCGCTGAGCACCGATGAAGATGCAGCCAGCCCTGGTTTTGAACCGGGCGCTGAAGGGCGATGGGCGACCTTTCGAGGCGTTGTCCGTGCTCTCAGCGTAGGTGAAATGGACGACACCGGCGAAGATGAGCGCTTTGAGTTAGTGACCGAGGTTCCGGAGCGGACGTTCAGGCTCACCATTCAAGGGCCCTTACCTTTCACGCCGACGGATGGTGACCACGTCTCCTTCTATGGCGTCTTGCTGGATACCCATAGGATCCTCGTCGATGCCCCGAGCTTCGAGAGAGTCGATGGTACCTCCATCGGGATCGATTACGATGAAGAAGAGTCGAGGGCTAATAGACGCCAGCAGGAGGTGCTGGTGATTCCCGTGGAGGTTGAAGGCTCAGGGACACCTCTGTCTATCTGCTCTAGCCAAGGCCTTAAGAACACCTTGCTTTATACGAATTTCCGCCTGCGTTTCCTGAGCCGATCTAACTACAGATTAGGCTTCCGGGTGGCGCCGACCATTACGATCCAAAACATGTACGACCGGTGTAGCCCAAGGAAATGGGCTCGTGCTGCGGAGGAAAAGATCGCTAGGAGCGGTCTCCTACTCCGTTCGGGAGCCGCCGCAACAGGTCGGCGCTTTCGACACGTCATCTACATCGTCCCTGGCTGCAACAATCACTTCAGGAGCGATCGCATAGCGATAAGTGACGTCGTTAGAATTGAGAGGTGGGCTGGTAAGCGGATCGTTCTAACAGACTTTTACTCGTGCGATCCTGGAGAATATCTACGTCAAATCGGGGCCAGCGTCGGCATGCTTCCGGCAGGTGTCTCCCATCGAATCTGCGCTGACGAATACGATAGGGAAGGGCCATGCTACTTTGGCGACCTCTCCGACATTATGGGGACCCATTGGTCGATTCCGGGTCTCGCCACGAGTTATAGCGCGCCAAACCTCGCCGACCGGGGTTGGGTTAAACCCCACAGCTACTACAATAGTCGTGATGGCAGCTTCTCGCTCACACCGCTGGATAATCACTCCAAGAATGGGACTCAAATCATTCGTGTCGACAATATGTCCCAATACACGAGTGATACGAATTCGCGAGGAGAGTTAGACCTCTACGTCTCTTATCGAGGTTTCACAGGGGCCCTTAATTTCTCTAATCAGGTTCATATCCATCGGCGTATACCGAACGAGCGGACGGTGCTCATGGCGCAGCTAAACCCCGGACAAGAATACTTGGACAGGACGTGTGGCATCAGGGTCCGTTTTACTGAGGAGGGCGCAGCGAGGGCACGGG
>CALELH010000262.1 GCA_937902595.1 uncultured Myxococcales bacterium | reverse complement strand
CGCAACGTCGGCATCGCTCGGGCAAAGGGAGAGTGGATCGCGCTCCTAGACTCCGATGATGCGTGGCTGACTACGAAGCTTGAAGCTCAACTGAAAACGCTCTCGGCTTCACCGGAGGCCCGGCTCTGTCACACCGAAGAGATCTGGATTCGCGACGGGGTGCGCGTCAATCAGATGAAGAAGCACGCAAAGTCGGGTGGATGGCTCTTCCAGAGAAGTCTCGCGCTGTGCTGCATCTCGCCGTCCGCGGCTCTGATCCATCGTTCGGTCTTTGAAGACTATGGAGACTTCGACGAGGGCCTTCCTGCGTGCGAAGACTATGATCTTTGGCTTCGAATCACCGGCCATGAGCCGGTCGTCTATGTAGAGGTGCCTCAAATCTACAAGTACGGTGGCCATGAAGACCAACTGTCTCGCGCCTTTTGGGGGATGGATCGTTTCAGAATTGCGGCTATAGAGAAGACTCTGAATATGGGGACACTCTCGGCTGAGGACGAAGCGGCGGCGCTCCGAACGATCGTCAAGAAGCTAAAGATCCTGGTGGCCGGGGCGCGAAAGCGAGAGAATTTGGCCGTGATTGAGGCGTATGGTCCAAAGTTCGATCTTTGGATGAGCCGGCTGGAAGGGTAGGTAGATGAGCGACGGTGGTGTCCTGTGCTGGGTAATCGCGCTCTCCTGCGAAGCCGCGCCTGTGCGAGAGCGCTATAAGCTTCAACGGGTTCAGGGCGGACCCTTCCCTGTCTATCGGAGCACCTGCGGAGGACACTGGCTAGTCGAGAGCGGGATCGGGCGCAGTAACGCTGCGGCGGCGGTGATGCATCTTCATCATGTCAGCCAGGCACCACGGCACGCTGCTTGGCTAAATCTGGGCATCGCCGGCCACCGAGACCTGCCCCTCGGCGAGGCGCGGTTGATCAACCAGGTGGTGGAGCAGAGCACCGGACGGACTTTCTATCCAGTACAGCTCTTCACACCGCCCTTCTTGAGGGCCTCACTGACCACCGTCGATCAGGTCGCAGAGGGCATGACCGATGATGGATGCTATGACATGGAGGGGTCAGCGGTCCTCGATCTGGCGTCCCGTCTCTCGAGTCCCGAGCTCGTCGCGTTAGTGAAGCTTGTCTCTGACCATGGCGTCCAACCAGGACAGTATCCGAAACGCTCTCAAGTGAGCGCCTGGATTGAGGCCCAGATGGACGATGTGGACCGAATGGTGGAGGGGCTCAAAGCGCTCTCCGCTGATGAAGCTCGCAGAACCGGAGAGCCAAGAGGGTTCACGGCGCTGATCGAGCGAGCCCACTTCACTGTGTCTCAACGCCATCAGGCGAGAGATCTCTTGAGACGATGCAAGGCCCTAGGCGTGGGAGCTGACTTGACGTCGATCATCGGTGACTCGAGGGACGCAAAGTGGATCTTAAAGCGATTAGCTGATCATCTGGATGGCCTTGAGATCGATTGGGCCCAAGGATGATCGAGACCATCTATATTGAACGTCAGGTCTTAGAGCACGCGAGGACGCAGGCGGTGCTCGCCCGTTTCCCAAGAGCTGACCGAGTCTATATCGATCGCTATGGAGAGGTCTTCAATCGAAAGTCACAGAACTTCAGACTGCAGAAGAGGAGACCTGCCCTGATCTTGGCCGCCAAACAAGATGGATATGTGCTGCCTACTCCTCCTGGATATGGCATCGGCGGGGCGAACAATTATTACTTCTCGCATCTCCTGAATTGTCTGTACGACTGCCGGTATTGCTTCCTGCAGGGGATGTTCTCCTCGGCACACTACGTCCTCTTCGTTAATCTTGAGTCATTCGAGCAGCGCATCGATGCGCTCTTGGCACAGCACGCCGATGAACCGGTCTATTTCTTCTCTGGGTATGACTGTGACTCCCTCGCCCTTGAGTCGGTGACGCACTTCGTCAACGATATATTGCCCTTCTTCAGGTCGAGACCACGGGCGTGGCTTGAGCTGAGAACCAAGAGCGTGCAGACGCGCCCCCTCCTAGACGTAGAGCCCTTCGACAATTGCGTTGTGGCGTTCAGTCTGACACCAGCGGCCTTCGCTGCTGCCCTGGATCATAAAGCGCCGTCCGTGAAACGGCGACTTGATGTCATTCGACGTTTGAGTGAGCACGGTTGGAACATCGGCCTCAGATTCGACCCCCTGATCCATGGTGTGGGTTGGCAGGACCAATACTCTGAGCTGTTTGACCAGGTGTTCGATGTCGTCGCGCCAGAGAGAGTTCATAGCGTGAGCTATGGGCCACTGAGATTCCCCAAAGCGATGTTTAAAGACATCGTACGCCTCTATCCGGAGGAGCCGCTGTTCGCTGGGCCGACCTCCGACGCGACGGGCATGGTGGCTTATCCAGCGGAGATCGAGTCAGCCATGGGTGATTTCTGTCGATCTCGCTTGGGAGAGGTGCTCTCTGACAGCGTTTTCTTTCAATGTACTCCGGAGGCAGTATGACCGTCAGGACCGTGTTGGTCACAGGCAGCTCAAGTGGGATTGGTCGCGCGGTCACTGAGCGACTACTCAGCCAAGGATGTGTCGTTATCGGTGTCGGGCGTGACCACACCCGCCACCCCCTTGAGCATCCTGACTATCACCCGTTCACCATCGATCTGAGCGACATCTCGGGCGTGACCAAACGACTGAATGAGCTCTGGTCGGCGCATCCTGACATCGACGCCGTCATCAGCAACGCTGGCCAGGGAAGCTTTGGTCATCTTGAGAACTACTCACCACAGCAGATCGTCGATTTCTTCAACACCAATCTGCTCTCTCATGTTCTGGTGGCTCGGAACGCCGCACCTCGATTGAAATCAAGAGGCCACGGTGATCTGGTCTTCATGGGGTCAGAGGCCGCGCTTCAAGGGGCTCAGCGAGGCAGCTTATACTGTACGGCGAAGTTCGGGGTTCGAGGATTAGCGCAGTCGCTTCGAGCGGAGTGCTCCGGGCGTGGGGTGAGGGTGTCTATCATCAATCCAGGTCTAGTGCGGTCCCCCTTCTTCGACGACTTGAACTTTAGACCGGGCGCAGATGAGCACAACGCCATTGAACCGGCAGATGTCGCCGAGGCTGTCTGGATGGTCGTGAGCGCCCGTTCAGGGACGGTCTTTGATGAGGTGAATCTGAGTCCCCAAAAGAAGGTGATCGACTTCGGCGGTCACTGAGCCGCCCTAATACCGAATCCACGTCTGCCGGAGCGGCGTTCCCTCTCGGTCAAGACCACCAAAGATCAAGATGTTCCCACGCTCTGGGTCGAAGGTCATGCCGAGTCTGGACCGTGGCGAGGGAGGGTTCTGAATCGCATCTTGGCGCCAAACGTCTCCTGCCCAAAACCAGGTCTCATCAATGGAGTCGCCGCCCTGCACCGAGCCTGCGAAGCGCACGAGCTCGTTGCGGACCCCGTCCGACGCCATCGCTGACCCCTGAGTGCTCAGAGGCGGTCCAACATTCTCGAGTTGAGTCCAGCTGTCTCCGGCGATGTCATAGGCGAGGGTGCCGGCATGGCAGCAGTCATTCTCGTGCTGTCCACCCACGAGGATCACCCGTCCATTGGCCCCCTCAACCCCCATGTTTGCCACGGAACGCGGCGTGGGTAAGTTGGCTCGCTGAGTCCAGCGCTCTCCATTCCACAACCAAACATCGGCGAGGGATTGGGCTGCCTGGTCTTGGCCACCGGCGATGAGGACGCCGCCCAGCCCCGCACTTGAGGTCGCCGCGGCCAGGCTTCGCCCGGCCGGACCAGCGACTTGGTGTTGGGTCCAGCGGATACCATCCCAGGTCCAGGTGTCGTCGAGGACGGTGTTGTTCGCGGTGTCCCTCCCTCCGAACAGAACAATGTTTCCATTGGCGACGTCCGTGACCATGACGCCGCCTCGGCGGGCAGGCGGGGTCTGCTGGGCGGGTAATTGCACCCAATCAAAGCCATTCCAATTCCACATGTCGTCTAAGACTTGCTGTCCATTGTCACCTCCGAAGAGGAGGATCGCCTCTCCGTTTGGATCGTAGGCCATCATTGGATCGAACCGCGCGCTCGGTTGATTATGAACGAAGGGGCTGTCCCAGACCGCGGGGGTTCGGGTGCAATCATTCTCGCAACCATCACCGCCGTTATCGTTGCCGTCGTCGCAGGTCTCGACGCCTAGGCGCACGATTCCGTCGCCGCACCGGGCGACGTCGCAGACATTGGTACACTCGTCACCCTCATCTCGGTTCCCGTCATCACAGGACTCGTCAGCTTGCTTAAGACCGTCGCCGCACGCGCCACACGCTGGGCCCTCGAGGACTCGCTCCGCCCCCAGGAGAGTGTTGGCCGCTCTGCTCCTGCTCTGATCGATGACGCGCTGATCGCGTACAGGGAAGAGGTGATTACTCAGGAAGACTGTATCTTCGTCGTTTGTGAGGGCCGTTTCGGGGACGAAGGGGTCGCTGTATCGGGCGCCCGTGGACAAGCGCAGCGGCCCGAGGTGACCGTTTAGAGCGGCGCCAGCCACCAGCTCATCCTCGACGCTTGGGCAACCTTGGGCGCCGCCTCCCATCAAGAGGCTACGGGACAGGTGCTCTGCGTCATCGAGGGCAGGGTCGTCGACTCGACAGATCAGCTGACCGTCTATGAAGAGACCTGTTCTTGCTGAATCGGCGGTGCCCACGACCATCGCGACGTGATGCCATGAGCCGTCAGCCATCGAGACCTCACCTGAGCAGCTGCCGTCGCCTCGTCTGAGCGTTGCGAGACCTGACGTATTGAGGGAGACCCTCGGACCACAGGGAGTGCCGAGCCAAGTGACCTCGACGTCTGGAGTTTCAATCG
>CALELH010000261.1 GCA_937902595.1 uncultured Myxococcales bacterium | reverse complement strand
ATATTCAGGGCCCGTGGCGAGTTCGTGATCTGCGATGAGATCGATCTTTGTGACGTGGATTTCTACCATGACGCCCTCGCTCATCTGCGCCAGGGTTACGACCTGGTCGTGGGCAGTAAGCGCGCTCCAGGCGCGCGTGACCGCCGACCGCTCTATCGTCGCTTCGCAACCCAGGTGCTCAATGGCATGCTGCGAGTGGCCGTTGGGTTCATGGGAACGGACACCCATGGCCTCAAGGCGTTCCGACGTGAGGCGCTCATCGACATCGTCGAGGCCTGCGTCGTCGACAAGGACATGTTCGCGAGTGAGTTCGTCGTACGTACCCATCGATCAGAGCGCAGCTGGGTCGAGGTGCCCATTGATCTTGTCGAGAAGCGTCCTCCCTCAATCAATCTCTTTCGTCGCGTGCCCAACGTACTTAAGAACATCGCCCGCTTAACGGCGATTATTCGATTGGGCCGAGACATCCCTGGATCTTGATGGCTGCCCGTACCGCCAGCGTAGGCGTGGATGTTGATAGCCTCTGTCACTACTATCGAATTCACGGTTTGGATGAGTCGGCCGCGACCAACGCGGCTTGGGAGGTCGGCGTACCGCGCTTCTTGGACCTCTTTGCCCAGGTCGGTGTTCCAGCCACGTTCTATTGTATCGCTGAAGACTTGGAGACCGAAGGCAACGTGGCGCGGGTGCGTCACTTAGCTGATTTGGGTCATGAGGTCGGTAACCACACGCTCCACCACCGGTACGATCTGAGTCGACTCGGACCGGAAGAGATGCTGGATGAGGTCTCGACCGCGCGGGCGGTGTTGGAGGCAGCAGCGGGCGCTCCGGTCGTCGGATTCAGAGCCCCTGGATACAATACGAGCGCCCGACTCATATCTACTGTTTTTCAGACTGGGCATCTCTACGATACGAGCGTCTTCCCCTGTGCGCCCTATTATCTCGCGAAGGCGGGCGTACTCGGTTGGATGCGTCTCCGGGGTCGAGAGTCTCGGAGTATTCTGGGGAGCCCTCGGGTTCTGGTGGCGCCGTCAGACCCCTATGAGATGTCCTCGAGCAACCCGCATCGTCGAGGGCTTCAGGGAGGGATTCAATATCCTGTCTCCGTAGCCGCTGGTGTACCTTTAATCGGTACAGCGTTCACAGCGCTCGGTCGGGGGCCTTCACTCGCGGCAACCCAGGTCGGTTTGAGGTTGCGCAATCACCTGACCATCGAGTTTCATGCGGTCGACCTTCTTGGTCTCGATGATGACTCACTTGATCCGGCGCTGGGGATGCAGCCCGACTTGAAGGTCTCTGTCGAGAAAAAGTACGTGATCTTCAAGGCGGTGTTGGACATGGTCGCTAGACACGCCAGGGTAGAGAGACTTGATACGCTCGTTCGCGAGCGGGGAGCGATGACATGACGCGAATGCTGGTCAGCTTCATATTACTCGGATCGCTGAGCGCTTGTGGCCCGAGGCTGGCGGCGCAGGCCGAGATGCCTCGCTCCGCTAAGAACGCCGTCCAGTCTTGGGCAGATGCATATAACTCTGACCAGATAGACACCCTCGCCCAGCTTGTGCATCCGCGACGTACCGCGGCGTTTAAGCGCGGGCGTTCGGCGTTGATCGAGCAGCTTAAGGTCTGGCGCATCGATCGCTATCGAATGGGACACAAGGTTCGGGTCAACAATGAGCTCAACGGTCGCGAGGTCTCGCTTGACCTCCACGATGGACGTCGCGGGAAGCAGGTCACGGGGGTCGTCGTCGAGACGAAAGGTCGCTGGTGGCTCTGGACCTACTGAGCCTGGTTGTATTGCTGCTGCCTGTCGGCGCATCGACCAGCACTGGTGAAGACCGCTCACCGTCGTCTCAGATGGTCAATGAGAGCGCTGTCGCTACCCTGACTCCAGCAAAGCTGGTGGTGCGAGGTGCAGCCCGTAATCAGGATGCCCAGCCCCCTACCGCGCCTGATCTTTCCCGGTTGAGCATCACCGTCCCCTTGAACCCTCCGGTCTTGGGTTTTATCGACTTTTTCCAGAACCGTGGTCGATTCATCTTCGCTAAATGGTATGCGCGAATGGCGCGATATGAGCCCGAGATCTACAAGGTCCTGGCTCGTCATGAGGTCCCTGCTGATCTGATCTACGTGTGCATGATCGAGAGCGGGTTTAATTCTGACGCGGTCTCTCGTGCCTCCGCGGTTGGCCCCTGGCAATTCATGACACCCACGGGGTTGGAGTATGGACTTCGTGGAGACGCATGGGTGGATGAGCGACGGGATCTTCTCAAAGCGACGGACGCGGCTGCGCGACACCTCAAGGATCTACATCGCCGCTTCAAGAGTTGGCCTTTGGCGCTCGCCGCCTATAACGCCGGGGTTGGCGCGGTCTCGAGAGCCGTTCGCTTGATGGGGACAAACGACTTTTGGAGATTGGCGGCCCTGGGTGGGCTCCCCAATGAGGCGACTCGCTATGTCCCTAAGGCGATGGCGGCGATGGTGGTGGGTCATAACGCGGCGCTCTATGGATTCTCGGCGGTGAAGCGGGAGACACCGATGGCAGTCTCGTTGGTGCCGGTGCCAGGGGGCGTCGATGTGGCGGCGCTGACCAAGAAGGCTAAGCTCGCCAAGGGGACGCTCCTCCGTCTAAATTCAGAGCTTTTGAGAGGATATACGCCACCCTATGGTGAGGATTATCTCCTGAGGGTGCCGACTGAGTCGCGGGCGATCGTTCAGAAGGTGTCTGACGATAAGGAGACCGCTAAGCCCCGCGTATTTCGCGAGCACACGGTTCGTTTTGGAGAGACCGTCCGCTATCTCGCCCTCCGCTATGGCGTGCGCGGGAGGACTATCAAACGTGATAACCGCTTGGGTCGTCGTCGTCTCAAGGCGGGAGAGACCTTAATCATTCCGAGGGTCATATCAAGCCCGAAGGATCCTCTTTCGGAGGCGCTCGTCGTCCTGCAGGATCCGAAGCTCGAGTTCTCTTTAGAGGGGCGAAGTCTGGTCTACTTTCCGCTTCAAGAGCGGATGAGCTTGGCAGAGGTCGCGGGGTTTTTCGGTGTTTCGTCTGGTCACATCGCAATGTGGAACGCTCTCGACCCTGAAGCTGCCCTCGAGAAGGGGATGGCCTTACGGCTCTATCTCCCTGCTGAGTTTGACCGAAGCACGGCCTTATTAGTGTCTCCCGAGAAGACGACTCGGGTGCAGGCTGGCACAGATGGTGCTCTCAGAGCTCTCAAGTATGCCCGAAAAAACCGTGGGGCTGGCGTGCGTCGCAGATTACATACGGTTCGACGGGGAGAGAGTCTCTGGAAGATCGCGCGGCGCTATGGAGTGACCGTCGACCAACTGAGAGCTGAGAATGGTCTAAACCGGTCAAGGGGACTGAGTCCTGGCAAAGTTCTCAAGGTGCCCCAACACATCAGCCCGCGACCAAAGGGGAAAGCCGCTCGTCGGGTGGCCAAACGGGGTCGTCGTGGACGTCGGTACACGGTGCGCGCGGGCGACAGCCTCTGGAAGATCGCCCGCAAGTTCGGAGTGACCGTCAACGCGCTGCGCAAGAAGAACCGCTTCAGAAAACGCCCAACTCTCAGGCCCGGCCAGAGGATTCTAATTCCAAGATGAGCATGCTGTCAGTTCAAGAAGCTCAGACTCTTATCCTGGGTCAGATACACCCTCTCTCGACGGAGATGATGCCCATCGGAGAGGCAGCAGGTTTCGTGCTGGGCCAGGATATCCAGGCCGCGGTGCAGCTGCCAGGTTGGGACAACTCTGCCATGGACGGCTACGCCGTGCGCTGCGCTGATATCTTAGGGTCGGGGGGAAGTCTACCGGTCAGCGACCACATCGCGGCGGGGGACGGCGCGGAGCGGACGCTCACCCCGGGCACCGCGGCGCGGATATTCACGGGCGCGCTGATGCCAAGGGGCGCTGACGCGGTCGTCCTTCAGGAGGACACGCACCGAGATGGTGAGAAGATCACCGTCAATGAGCGACCTCATTCGGGGCAACATATCCGGCGAGCAG
Organism: uncultured Myxococcales bacterium; assembly: GCA_937902595.1. GTDB lineage: Bacteria > Myxococcota_A > Bradymonadia > UBA7976 > UBA1532 > UBA1532. The sequence continues at coordinate 1,751 of CALELH010000261.1, read as the reverse complement.
GAGAGGACATTGGCCTTGGGCAGCGAGTGCTCGCTGCGGGGCGAGTCCTCACCGCTGGTGACCTGAGCTGTTTGGCCTCTCTCGGTGTGAGCGAGGTTCGAGTTCATCGTCGGCCGACCGTACACTTAATGACCTCGGGTAGTGAGCTCTTAAGACCCGGGGAGGGAGCACCTGCGCGAGGCCAGATCATCGATGGGAACACCACCGCGTTGTCGGCGTCTGTCAGCGCCTTGGGCTTGGGAGTGCAGGCGTACCCCGTTGTCAAAGATGACGAAGGGAGCACTCGACGGGCCGTTCAAGGTGCGCTGTCGGCCGATGTCCTCATCACCACGGGTGGGGTGAGCGTCGGCGAGCACGACCACATTCGTGGAGCGATTAAGCAGGCGTGCGGTGACGGGTTCGGTTTTTGGAAGGTGGCGGTTAAACCCGGTAAGCCTCTGGTCTTTGGCCAGGCTGGAGATTGCTCGGTTTTTGGGTTGCCCGGGAACCCCGTGAGCGCGCTCGTGACCTTTGAACTCTTTGTCCGTCCGGCGCTGCTTAAATTGGCAGGACATGAACGATGTCTGAGGCAGATTCATAGTGCGTATCTGACACATCCACTGCCGGCTGGCGGTCGTCGGGAAGAATATCTAAGGGCGCGCTGTTGGACTGAAGACGGGCAGCTGCTCGTGGACACCAACCGCTCACAGTCGAGCGGTGCGCTGAGCAGTATCGCAGGCGCCGACGCGCTCGTCATCCTTCGACCCGGAGAGGCGGCACGTGCCAGCGGGGACCGCGTCGAGGTCTTGAGATTGGATTGTGACGGGCCTGGTGTCCGACAATCTTGAGTTTATGCTGTGGCATCCACTCAATCGGGCTGACAAGGACCCGACTTAAATGCTAAATCCGCGCGCGGTTATTGGACTGAGGACATCTCATGCGTTCTGCTCTTATTCTGCTTTTTGTATGCCTTGGCTCGGCTCACGCCGAAGGCGTGCCCCTCAACTTCGATCTACAGACCAACCTGCCTCTCGCTCACGTTATGCGCGATGGTCCTGTCGCCGACGCGAGTCAGACCGGTTTTGTAAAATATCTACGGGACATGCGCGGTCGTTGGACTCTCGGGGTAGACCATGAGGGGTCGAAGGCGGCGCTCATTCCTGGTTTGCAAGGGAACCTTTGGCTTCCCGGCGGCGGCGACCTACCCAAGACAGGGCTCGCCCTTGAGGTGAGGTTTGCTCCTCTCGGTAAGGGCCAACGAGTCGACGTCTTCTTCAATGGAAAGAAGCTCGCCAATAAGGTGCTCAAACCAGGGTGGCAGACTCATCGAATCAAGGTGCCGGAGGGGGCGGTTAAGGTATCGGATAACCATGTGCGTCTTCATTTCCGCAGGTCGGTACCGCACCTTGGAAAGAAGACAGCCGCGGCCATAAGGTATGTTCGACTCACAACCCAAACGGCGCCTGCCGCTCCTCTAGATGAAGCGAAGATTGCGGCCGCGCTGAGCGCCTCAGATAGCGTTGGGCTCGTCGTCCCCGATGGAGCAGGCCTTGATTACTTTGTCGTCCCACCGGCCGGCGCTCGTTTGAGAGGCACGGTCACTTCGGGGACCGTCGATGTTTGGATTCAGGAGTCCGGTCGGTCGCCGCGCCGTTTAGGGGGCGGGGCCAAGATAGATCTTCCCCTCAAGAATGGTGGTAAGCCCATTCGTTTGATGCTGCGGGGCCAGGGCGCAGCCCGTCTGAGTGGCGCCCGGATCGTGAGCGCAAGCT
>CALELH010000260.1 GCA_937902595.1 uncultured Myxococcales bacterium | reverse complement strand
GGGGATGCCCGTCTTCATCCACACGGGAGACCCGAAGGCTTTCTTTGAGCCTATCTCTCCACAAAACGAGCGTTATGACGAGCTCTCTGTCCACCCGAACTGGTCATTCGCCTCGAATGAATATCCGAGCCGAGAGTCGCTGCTCAAGGCCCGTGAACGCGTCTTTCAACGTCATCGGTCGACGACCTTTATTGGCGTCCATTTTGCTAATAATCCAGAAGACCCGAGTGACGTCGCTCGACAGCTCAAGGAGCACCCCAACCTTTACGTAGATATCGCCGCCCGCGTGCCTGAGCTTGGCCGCCACCCACCAGAGGTCATGCGCGCCCTCTTCACGCGCTATCAAGACCGCGTTCTCTTCGGTACAGATTTAGGCTTTAGTCGGTCAGGAATCATGCTCGGCTCCGTGGGACGTGAGCGGCCCAGGATCCCCGACATCTTTCTGTTTTATGCGCAGCATTTTGAGTGGTTTGAGACGAATCTCAGGCAAATTCAGCACCCAACCCCAATTCAAGGGCGCTGGCGTATTGACGCCATCGGCCTCACATCAACTGTGCTTGAGAAGGTCTATCGGTTAAACGCCCTGAAGCTTCTCTGGGGCTTAGAATCCACCAACCAAATCGATCAGGACGCCCTTGAGCAGAGCCCAGGCATGGTCAAATATTTCGATTGATCTCGGAGCCGTCGCTAGTCAGCGACCCGGTCGACAGAATATACGCCATCCAGGCCACGAATCGTCTGTAGGACTCGATTCAGCTGCTCGACGTCATTAATTAGGACCGTAAAGTTGTTGACCGCTCGTCGGTCTGCGCTGGTCACGCAGTTGACGGCCGTAATGTTCACCCCAGCACCATGGAACGACTGACTGAGGCTCGCCAAGAGACCAGGCCTATCGCTGCTACGCACCCGAATCTCTACGGGCCGAGCCTCCTTACTCCCACCGTCCCATCGCACATCAACGCGGCGCGCGATGTCATAGTCGAGCACACGGGTGCAATCCCTGCGATGGATGACGACTCCGCGGCCCTGGGAGATAAATCCGCAGATCTTGTCTCCTTTAACGGGCGCGCAACACTTGGGGAAATGAAGGGCCAAGCCATCGAGGCCATCGACGATGATCCCTCCCTTGCTTCGAGGCAGTACTTTTCGCACTAGCTTCGTGAGCGCACCTTCCGGCTTCGGCTGCTCCGGTCCTTCCTCTAGACGATCCGCTGGCACTAGCTCCTTGATGAGGTTCTCGACCTTGGACTTACCGTAGCCTAAGGACACCAAAAGCTCTCTCTCGTTGCGCAGCTTGAGTGT
>CALELH010000259.1 GCA_937902595.1 uncultured Myxococcales bacterium | reverse complement strand
TTGTTACGACGACAGAGCCCGACGCCAACTTGGCGAGGCGTCCCGTCTCTATCTCAATATCTGCATGCCCGAAGGGCGCGCTAAGGGTAAACTTACCCATTTGCTTACTCCTATGCCGATTCACATCGGCACCGTTATAAGCCCTCAATACCTCGATCGCGCCTCGGTTCCTGAACGCTACTCGTGACCTGGTCACGTACACCGTTCAGTTCCAGAGGCGCCGTCGCTTCTGCTACGAAGCTGAGGGCGTGTCAAAATGCGCATTGTGCGCGATGGTCCCCAATGGACCAAATACAAAGCGAGGGAGCCGAAGCTCCCTCTCTCGCCAGCTACCGACGCAAGCCTAGTGCCTTAATGAGCGAACGATATCGCTCAACATCTTGGCGCTTCACGTACTTGAGCAGTCGGGTTCTTTGGCCGACGAGCTTCAACAACCCACGTCGAGACGCATAGTCATGCTTGTGGGTCTTCAAGTGCTCAGTAAGGTCATTCACGCGTCGCGTAATCAGCGCCACCTGAACTTCAGGTGACCCTGTATCGGCGTCACTCTTCTTGAACTCACTGATAATCTCTTCCTTCTGATCTCTATCGAGCGGCATATCATCTCCTTTATAGGATTAAGTCGCCATCCGCCGAGCCGTCGTCCAGCAGTGGCCATAAGTCGGGGCGTGTCTACCTGAAGATAGCCCCCATGTCAAGTTGTGCCTTAAGATGGAGGTATTCCCCGAACCACCTTCAGCGTCATGTCCTCATCAACCTCGACGATCGCTACGAGCTCTCCTGATTGACTAATCGCGCGGCAGATCCCCTGCTCCTGACCAACAACCTGGAACCGCTTTCCATTGCGAACGTCCTGAGTTTGAGAGTCATTCAGCCGAACGAGGGGTAGATGCGAAACAGCGTCGACCATCGGTTTAAATACGCCAGCCTTTGAGACATCTGAGAGCTCTGCTAACGCCTCTAATGTGACGGCGTCCTCAATATCGAATTCCCCAACTCGAGTTCTTCTCAGCGCCGTTAAATGAGCACCGACGTTCAGAGAAGCACCGAGATCATGTGCGATACTGCGGATATAGGTCCCCTTGGAGCAGCTGACAAACATCTCAACGTCGGGCAGCTCAACCCGAGTCAGCTCCAACTCGTGGACCACGACATCTCGCACGGGGGCGGTCACCTCTTCGCCTCTACGGGCTTTTGCATACAGACGCTCACCATCGACCTTAATCGCAGAAAACGCGGGCGGCCTTTGCCGAATGGTCCCACGAAACGACTCAGCCGCGTCCTCTAGTGCTGCGGTCGATAGACAATGAACCTGCTCGACTGGGACCTCAGCCACAGCCAGGCCCTCAGCGTCATAGGTGTTGGTCTCGACCCCCAATCGGACGGTCGCCTGATAGGACTTCTGTGAATCAGTCACAAAGGGAGAGAGTTTGGTCGCTCGACCGACGAGCACAGCCATGAGGCCTGTCGCCATTGGATCTAGCGTTCCAGTGTGCCCAATCCTACGGACGCCTAGGATTTTTCGCAGGCGCGCGACCACGTCAAAGCTCGTTATCCCCGAAGGCTTATCAATTAGCAGAAGCCCACATAGGTTTGAGCGTTCCCTACGCCGTCTCATCGCCATCATCTGGGGAGTCATCAGCGTCCGTCGAGTCACCCTCTTGCAGCTTGATATCGCGGAACACGCGCTCAATACTTGCGCCATAGTCCAGAGAGGTATCGACCCTAAAGTCCAACGTAGGCGTCGTCCTCACGCGGATCTTCGTACCAAGCTGCCGTCGCAGATAACCTGAGGCTCGAGCGAGCCCCTCAAGAATGGCCGCCTCATCGTCGGCATCACCATGATGGCAAAAATAGACTCGAGCCTCGCGTAGATCGCCACTCACCTCCACATCCGTGAGGGTGATCTGGCGAACCCGAGGATCTTTGACCTCCGTCGAGATGATCTCGGCGAGAGCCTGCCTGACCAGGGATGAGACACGTGCTGTACGCTTGAAAGAGTGCCGAGACATAACCAAGCGCGCCGATCAATCGATCGTACGCTGGATCTCCTTCACCTCGATAACCTCAATCACATCGCCTTCAGCGATCTGCTTGTAGCCTTCGATGGCGATACCACACTCGTAGCCATTCGCGACCTCTCGGACGTCATCCTTGAAGCGCTTGAGCGTGTGGATCTTACCGGTAAGAAGCTCTTCGCCCTCCCGCGTAACCTTGGCTGTCGCGTTTCGAAGCACCTTGCCATCGACGACTGAGCAACCAGCCACGGCGCCGACCTTCTGAATGTGGAACACGGCCCGAACCTCGGCGCGACCCACATACTCTTCGACGACATCGGGAGAGAGCAGACCACTGAGGAGATCCTTAACACCGTCGATCAACTCATAGATGATCGAATAGTTGAAGATCCCAACTCCCTCTTGGTCTGCGGTCCTCTTAGCCTTGCCATCAGTCGCGACGTTGAAGCCTATGACCGTAGCACCAGACGCGACCGCGAGGTCGACATCTGATTGGATGATTGGGCCCACGCCACCGTGAAGTAGACGAACCTCAACCTCTTCCGTAGAGAGCTGGTCTAGAGCCAGCTTGATCGCTTCGTAGGAGCCAGCGACGTCAGCCTTAAGGATGACGTTCTGCTTCTCCGCCTCGGGCTTGCCAAAGGCCTCCAAGAGCGCCATTGGATCAACGGGCTCCTTAGGCTGATTTGCCTCAGCTCGCGCCTTATCAACGCGGCTCGAGATGACCTTCTTCGCGTCACGCTCATTCTTGACGATATGGAAGGACTCACCGGCCGCCGGTAGCCCGCCAATGCCAATCACTTCGACAGGCGTCGAGGGACCGGCCTCGGTCATAATGGCACCCGTATCGCTCATCATCGTGCGAACACGACCAAAGTGATTGCCAGCGACAACGAAGTCGCCCTTCTTGAGGGTCCCTTCCTGGACAAGGATAGTGCAGACGTTGCCGCGCCCCTTCTCCATGCGTGCCTCCACAACGCGTCCATATGCAGGCTTCTTTGGATTCGCCTTAAGCTCCAGTACGTCCGCCTGTAGAGCCAGCGCCTCGAGAAGCTCCTGCACACCCTCGCCCTTAAGCGCGCTGATGTTCATGAACATCGTGTCGCCACCCCACTCTTCGGGGACGAGCTCAAACTGCGTCATCTCTTGCTTAATACGCTCCGGGTCAACCCCAGGCTTGTCGCACTTATTGATGGCGACGACGAGCGGTACGCCCGCAGCTTTCGCGTGATTGATCGACTCTTCTGTCTGAGGCATCACACCATCGTCAGCCGCAACAATGAGCACGACGATGTCCGTCACCGAGGCTCCACGAGCGCGCATCGCTGCGAAGGCTGCGTGGCCAGGGGTGTCGAGAAAGGTGACCTCTTTATCGTCGACCTTAACTTTGTAAGCGGCGATATGCTGGGTAATTCCGCCCGCTTCGCCGTCGGCGACGTTCGCCGCACGAATACGATCGAGTAAGGTCGTCTTTCCGTGATCGACGTGGCCCATTACAGTCACCACAGGAGCCCGTGGTAGCGCGTCTGGATCAGCCTCAACCGCAGCCTCGTCGCTTGGACCTGAGAGAATCTCTTCCTCGTCGAACGCGACGTTCTTGACCTCGTAGTCGTACTCCGTAGCAAGGAGAGTCGCGGTGTCGATGTCAATCTGATCATTGATCGTCACCATCGATCCCATCGCAACAAGCTTCCCGATGAGTTCATTCGTCTTCACGCCGAGCGCTTTACCGAGCTCGCCAACGCTGATGGTCTCATCAACACGGACCACTCGCTTATGCGCAGCAGGCGTCGTTATCTGCGTCCGCAGACCCTTCTTCGAGGATGCCTTACGCTTACGACCTCGACCACCGCGAGCTGAACCACGATAAATATCCTCGCGGCTAAACACCTGGCGACGCCGCGACGCCGTTCTCTTCTGCTGGTCACGATCAGCCTCACCGCCGGGTCGCTGAGCACCAGCCTTGCGCCGACGCCCCTCCTGCTGAGGCGGCATAGGCGGCATATTCTGAGCGTTCTTTGCGTCCCAAGTCGGCGCGCCGCCGCCTCGGTTACCACCACCGGGAGGTCCTCCACGCTGGGCTGGGCCTCCTCGGCCAGGACCACCGCGTCCAGGTCCACCCTGCGGTCGAGCTGGTGAGCGGCGCTGCGGTCTAGCCGTACGCTGCTGGAGCTGCTCCAACGGGATCGAACCGAGCACCTTAGCGCCACCCGCTGAGGTGGGCTTACGAATCTTGCTGACAGGCGCAGTAGGGCCCGCTGCAGGCGCCGCTGGTGCCTTAGGCTCCGCCGGTTCGGCCTTCTCAGCTGTCTCTGCTGCGACCTCGGGCTCGGCTGGGGCAGGAGCCTTGGGTTCGGCCGGAGCCTCCTTCGGCTCAACAGGCGTCTCAACCTTCTCCTGAGCGGGAGCGGGTGCCTCAACCACCTTGGCCGGCGTCTCGACGACGCTAGGCTCTTCGGCGACCGAAGGTTCTGCTACCTTGGGCTCTGACGGGGGTTTAACAGGCGCCTCGTCAGTCGTCACAGGCACCTTAGCCGTGAGCGGCTGCGCTTTGAGGGCTGGAGGACGACCACTACTTGGAGTGACCTTCTTCCGCCGCCGCCGCACAACACCCGGGGCTTGAACCTGCTCGACCACCTTCCGCTTGACCTCTACGGACCCGCGAAGACGTGATTCCTGTTCGTCGGTCAACACCGACATATAATTGCGTACGTCGATGTTCAACGTATCGCACTGTTTTAGAAGCTCTCGGTGGTCGACGCCTAGCTCCTTCGCCACCTCGAAAACTTTCTTTCCCATGCCTCACCTGCCGACCAGTCTGCCACAAAGGGCGACCATGCGGTCTTCTATCTATGTGTCCCTCAACTCGTAACCGACAGCCGATTACGACGTTCAAACTCAGCTATCAACCGCTGAGCCATCACCTGATCCACGACACCGAGAGCCACTCGGGCCTCTTTGCCTTGCGTGCGTCCAAGAAACAGAGCGTCGCCATAAACCAACACCTCTGTCTCTCCACCCACGACCGCGTCACGAAGCTTTCGCTCCGAATCTGCGGCGATATCATTCGCCAAGACTAAGAGCCGTATCCGGCGCTTAGCCCTCATGAGCACGTCAGTACCTGACAGCGCCCAGCCTGCTGTTCGACCGATCGACAGCAGACTCTCAATTCTGCCCTCCACACTCGCAAGAATCGCTGTCTTCAGCGACTCAAGGTCGGGAGGCAAAATCTGACGTTTCAAAGCTCTCGCCAATCCACGTCCTGTCTCAATGGCCTCCAGGCAAGACACGGAATAACATAAATGCGTTCCACGTCCAGGTGCCTTTCGGTACCAATCTACAAGCAACTCACCATCTGGACTGGCCACGAGTCGAATCAGCGTCTCCCTTGGAAAACGCTGGCGACAAGCAACACAGGAGCGCATCCCCTTAGTCGAAGGCCGCTCCTGTCGCTCTCCGCGACGCCGCTTACGGCTCGTCACGTCCTAGCCGTCCGACCCGTTATCCGTCATCGAGCCCTCGGACTCAACCTCGGACTCAAGCTCAGCAGGTGCCGCGTCGAGCGCGTCTACCGCCTCAGCGTCGTCCATCTCGACCACAGCGATCACGGTGTCATCCGCTTCTTCGGCCACCGCGGTATCCTCTGCCGGTGCCGCGTCAGCGACCTCAATGACTGTCGCGTCATCAGACGCTGATGCTGCATCCGTCGCTTCAGCATCCGGCTCAGCAGGGGTCTCACCATACGTCGAGGACAGATTCGCGAGCGTCGCTAGGGCGTCCTTAGCTGCATAGATTGTGGCGACCGCAGTCTCTACATCCTTGCCAATAAGTCGAGCGAAAGACTCTGGAGAGTCCTCCTCGGCGATGGTCTCCAAAGTGAAGCATCCCATTCGCACGCAACGGTCAAAGAGGTCACGACCGAGGAGGTCTTCATCCGCCGGCCATCGAGACCACTCGATCTCAGGGTCATATCCCTCAGGAAAGACCGCCGCCGGGCGGATGTCCTCGCCGGCCTCGCGACGTGTCATCAAATCGTCAGCACCCACACGCAGCAGCCCCGCCATCTCAGCGGAGATACCTGGGATGTTCGCGAGCTCTTCCTCAGCCGAATTCGCGATGTGCTCCAAAGAGCGGTACCCGAGACGCCAGAGCGTATCAACAGCATCAGCTGTCACGCCTTCCAACGCACAAAGCGCGAGTCGCGCCTCTTCCTCAAGCTCTCGAATCTTGCTCTCCGAGTGGATATCGATCTTCCATCCGGTGAGTTGGCTCGCGAGGCGAACGTTCTGTCCGCGTCGACCGATAGCCTGACTCAGCTGATCGTCGGGGACGATAAGCTCCATAGTGAAGGTGTCCTCGTCGATGAGAACCCGGGACACCTCAGCAGGCTGAATCGCGTTGCAGACAAATCGCGCTGGGTCCTCGCTGTAAGGTACGATGTCGATCTTCTCACCGCGCAGTTCTTGAACGACCGCCTGGACGCGCGATCCCTTCATACCAACGCATGCGCCGACCGGGTCGACGTCTGGGTCACGACTTGAGACCGCGATCTTCGCTCGGCTTCCCGGCTCTCTAGCGGCCGTCTCGATCCGCACGATCCCCTCATAAATCTCGGGGACCTCCATCTCAAATAGCTTGATGAGGAGACCTGGAGAAGTTCTGGAGAGCACGATCTGAGGACCACGCGCGTTTTGCTGGACGTCTAGGACGTACGCCTGAATTCGGTCACCTGGTCGGTATGACTCACGCGGCACCTGCTCTCGCACTGGGAGAATCGCCTCAGCGCGGCCGAGGTCTACAATGATATTGCCCCGCTCAAAGCGTCGGACGATACCAGTGATCAATTCACCCTTGCGGTCGATGTATTCCCGGAACACGTTGTCGCGCTCAGCTTCGCGGATACGCTGTGTGATGACCTGCTTTGCGGTCTGAGCAGCGATACGCCCAAAACTGTTGCGTCGGTCCCGAAGCTGAAGGATGTCGCCATATCGCTCATCTTGCTCACGGGCCTTCTGTAGATCCTTGGGCAAGTAGAAGATCTGGAATAGGAGTTCATCACCGAGCTCCGCCTCCAATCCGTGCTCTTCTGCTTCCTCAAGAGTCAGCTCGTTGTACGGATCTTCGATGTCGTCGGTGACCCGAACGATCTGGAAGAGCTCAACGACGCCTTCATCGTGATTGTACTGGGCCTCGATCTCGCGATCTGCTCCAAAGACCTTCTTAGCGGCCTGAAGGATGGCTTGCTCCAGAGTGTCCTGCAGCGCGTCGCGTTCGATCCCCTTGTCCTTGGAGACCTGGTCGATTACGTGATTCAGGTTCAGTTCCATGATGCTTCTCTCGCGCCGTCGTTCCTAAGAGTTCGGGCGCTCCTTTCCAATCTTCAAATCGTACTTCAATCGAGCCCTCTGAATATACGCGAGGGGTACTAAGTGCTCTCCATCAGAGCAGGTCATCTTGACATCATCGCCCGCCATGCCATCCACCGTGCCGGTGAACTTGCGACGCCCTTGCAAGGGAGTCGACAGCGTGACGAGCGCGTCACTTCCTGCAAACCGCTCGAAGTCATCGGCCACCATCAGTGGTCGATCTAGACCGGGAGACGACACGCGAAGTTCGTAACTCTCGGCGATTGGGTCCGTAACGTCCAGCATCGCTGAAAGTTCAGGACTCAACTTCGCGCAATCATCGATGGTCGCTCCCCCGTCATCTCTGTCGATGTAGACCCAGAGGATCTTTCGACGCCCTTCGCTGGAGAAATCCACTCCAACCAAGGTGCAACCGAAGTCGCCGATGATCGGTTCAACGGATTCGCGAACCGCAACCTGAACAGGCTGCATCGCTCCACCGATCCACCGACGCTCTTCCGACATGACAGGAACCCAATCAGCTCGACTTCAGGCGAAACCAATAAAAAAGGCCTCCCGCGGAGACCTTAACTCAATTCAGTAAAGTCGCGCGCTTCTACCATGGCCGCGCGACCACATGCAAGTCTTTGTAGTCCTTAGTCAGCCAACGAATAGATCTTTAGACTATCGAAGGTGACGGGTGCCTCCCAGTTGTTGAAGCCAAAGTGACGGCCCTGAATCGGATGAGCGTCAGGATAGGTGAGTAGAAGTCGCCCATTGAGATACCATTTCAAGGTCGAACCCCTGCGCTCGATCGCCCAATGATAATCGACCCCGGACTCAACACATTGTCTGCGCCCGCTGCGGACTCCGCAGCTGCGGTTGTCCACTTTCCTGTCCTCTCCGTGCTCGTCCTGTCGAGCGATAGCGATGGTGCTGTTCTTCCAACCGCCATGGATAAGGATGTATCCGCTTTGGTGAGTCATCCCATCACCAAAGATCTCAGACTTAACGTCCCCCTGATTCGATTCGGCCTTCGCGACAAATTCAACCCGAACGTTCTTCGGCAGCTCGCGCTTCAGCCAAAGGGCAGCGTTATGGATCTTTTCGCCCTTAAGTCTCCCCTTCTCAATGACCCATGTCCCTGCTTTGAACCCATAATCCGCTGCTGCGACTCGATAATTCTCCCCCAGCTCTTCACGCTCAAAATCGTCAGAGAAGACGAGCGTGCCCCCGGTGCTTGGTGGTCCCGGACGCCCACTGAAATGGACCAAAGTCGCCAGAGCCATGGCACCTAAAAGTATGGTGAGGACAACTGATAAAGTAATCTGCTTAGACGACACCCCGGCTACTCCCATGAAGATGCTCTCGGCTCGACTCGATCAGTCTTCGTCGAGGGGCGGCGCGGACTTGATGGCCGCGAGTTGTGAGGCCCGTAAATTGGGCTGTGTTTGCTCCAACCCAACCGATGTATTGGCTTGGGCCGGTGGTCCGGGCGGTGGTGCAGCGACCAACGGGTCAGTCCCTCCCTCGCTCTCAGCGCTGACAAAAGGCGGCTCGACCTCATCGGTGACGGTGACGGGCATCGACGTTACGGGGCTCAACCCCGGGGCCAGCATCGGCCGCTCAGCGACGGACGCGTCTCCTGCTACGAGTCCTCGAATTGTCTCATCTGCGTGCAGCAACTCCGCCCCCGACAAACGCACCCGCGTCTGCAATAATTGCCCGAGGCTCCATAGTAACTTACAGCCCAACTTAGAGTTGTTGCTCATGAGGCCGTGTAACTGAACACGCTTTAGGACCAACGCCTCCGTCGCGACCATCGCGGTCGCGGTCAGATCTCGGGGGCTGTCTTCCAGTAAGCAGCTTTCCCCGAGCGCGTCGTCGGGTCCCAGCTCAGCCACCTGCGTCCCCGCACGGCTGAGGGCCACAGCCCCTGAGAGGAGGATCATCATCTCGTCAGATCGTTCGCCCTCTTTCGACAGGACATCCCCAGGGGTGAAGCTACGTCGTTCCGCGAGGTTAAGAAGCTTCACAATCTCTCGATACGATAGATAGCGAAAGAGCTGCTGGCTCTGCAACGCGGTCGTCTTACGCTCGACCATCGTGACCCGCGCTGTTTCAACAGGCACGTTCTCCGATAAGATACGCACCATGATCGCGGTGATATTGTCTTTCCCACCCTTCTCATTTGCGAGCCGAATCAAGTCGTCGGGGATCGTCTTGACGTCCTTGCGCGTGGTGTAGCTTCGCGTCAGTTCATCATCCAAATAGCAGCTCAGACCATCACTGCAGAGCAAGAGGTTGTCATCTGGCAACACGTCGATGTCAAACGCGTCCACCTCGACGGTCTCGTATACACCGACCGCTCGGGTCACAGCGTTCTTATAAGGGCTGTCAAACACATCCCCGGGCTTCAGGCGCCCTCTCTTGATAAGCTCGTTGATCAGAGAGTGGTCCTCAGTGATCTGATGCACTCCGCCTCGACGAACCAGATAGATCCGGCTGTCGCCCACATGGCCGATGAAACCGCGCGGGCCCGCCACGAGCATCAGGCTCAGGGTCGTACCCATCCCCTTTCGCGCAGGGTTCTCTTCAGCTAGCTGAAAAACGCGAGCACAAGCGACCTCGATCGCGCGCTCGATGAGCTGAAGTATAGCCTCGCGTCCAGACGGCGTCTGGTTGGCAGCATATGAATGAATGAGTTCGCGGCCCTCAGACATGACTTTACGCACTTCACGGACCGCGACAGATGACGCGACTTCACCGGCGGCATGGCCTCCCATACCGTCGGCCACGACAAAGAGATTAAGCTTCTTGTCGACCAAGAAGTTATCTTCGTTGTGATCACGTGTGCGACCTACA
>CALELH010000258.1 GCA_937902595.1 uncultured Myxococcales bacterium | reverse complement strand
GGCGGTCCGTGAAGAGAAATGATGCATGTGCCAGAAATTCAATACGCATAAAGATAGTTCTAACTAGCAAAAGCAAAAAAGACAAAAGGCCGCCCCGCAGGGCAGCCTTTCATCGTGTCTAGAAGACTCGAATCAGTGAAGATCGAGGGTAGTCTTCAAGAGCACTGCGGCGACGTCATAGGGATCAGCGTTCGCGTTGGGACGACGATCCTCAAGGTAGCCACACTCATTCTTAGCCACAAGAGCAGGAATACGAACAGACGCGGTGCGGTCTGAGACGCCCCACTTGTACTCGTCGTATCGGCAGGTCTCGTGGTGACCTGTGAGGCGCATCTCATACCCAGCCCCGTAGGCTGCGAGGTGAGCGTCAATGTGGTCAGCCATCTTGTCTGCGGCTGCATGCACAGCGGAGATTCCGCCAGGAGCACGCATGGCTGCCGTGGAGAAGTTCGTGTGCATACCTGCGCCGTTCCAATCGCCTGGGACAGGCTTAGGATCCAGGGTCGCGGCGACGCCGAGGTCCTCACCGATGCGGTAGAGAAGCCAGCGGCTCAACCAAAGGTGGTCACTCGCGAGGAGCGGGCCAGCGTTAGGTCCACCAATCTGGTACTCCCACTGACCGGGCATGACCTCTGCGTTAATCCCAACGATGCTGATACCAGAATCGAGGCAGGCCTCGAGGTGAAACTCGACCAGGTCACGACCGTAGACTTGGTCGGCACCAACGCCGCAGTAGTACGGGCCCTGGGCTGCAGGATAACGACGCTCAGACGGGAACCCCAAAGGCCGGCTGCCCTCGTAAAGCGTGTACTCTTGCTCGTAGCCAAACCAAGAGTCCGAAGCCTCTCCGCCCTGCTCAAGGACAGCGCGAAGCTTGGCACGAGAGTTGGTCGCGTGAGGCGTTCCGTCAGCGTTGAAGACCTCGCAGAGAACGAGGTAGCTGCCAGGACCACGGATGGAGTCAGGGACCATGAACATTGGCTGCAGTAGACAGTCAGAGGCGTTGCCCTCTGCCTGGTTCGTGGATGAACCATCGAACTGCCATCCTGGCATGTCATCAATCGTGACATCGGCATCCGCGGATAGCTCTGGGATGATCTTGGTCTTAGAACGAAGGGTACGGGTGGGCTCAAAGCCGTCCGTCCAAATATACTCAGCAATGATGGCCATAAAAGCTCTCCTTGTGTTGGCTTGGGATGACCGGAAATAACTTCTCTCGGGGCCTGTTTAGCGCCTGCAGACCACTTTGGCAACGCCCAGATGATGTTTTATTTGATAAAAATCTTACAATCGGTAGGTATCGGCCTCAAAACCACCATTTACTGGGGGTATATGTGACTCAAACCTCCCAAGGAAACTCGTCAGAATTGTCCCAACTCTGCCCCATATTGTCCTGGATCGGGACACCATCCGGGTCCACAACAAAGTTTCCGACGTCGGTGAAGGCTCGCTCCTGATTTGTAGAAGCTCCTCTGCATCTCATTGGATCGCGCCGGCTGCCATTCGCGAGCTGGATGACTTCGTGGGGACTCGGGCGTAGATCGACGAGCGCTCCTTTTCGTTTGGCGTTGAGCAACTGCTCTTCATTGCCGATGGGATCGGCGACCGTCTTTGCCTTGAGCGTCCAGACCAGTAGAGACGTTGGCGAGCGATGGCCGAAGTCATGTGCCAATAAATCAGGCATCCCGTAGTACGTCTTGCCGATGTCATTCTGATTAACGGGGCCCGCCATCAGACAGACTCCAGCTAGTAGATCGCAATCTTCGGGCAGCTCTGTGATCCCCATCAGCTCGCAAAAGAGGGCTCCACGTGAGGCCGCCGCACCGACAGCGCGGACCGAACTCAACCAGTCCATGCCCTCCTCCGCGACCTCGCGCTTCGAGAGGCCACCGATATAAATTCGTTGCCCAACCAGCGCGAAGGCCTTACGCCCTCGCTCAGCGTTCCGGCTAAACGCCCGGCCAACCGGTAAATCTGCCCAGAGGGGCATCTCCTTAATAAGCCGATCGGTGATCGCGTTGTTACTTCCACGGATAGAGCGAAGCCGAGCTTTCCCTCCGGGCGTCAGCACATCCATACGTTCAAGGAGCAACACATCCTTGGCGCGCTCTCTCTCTAAACCTGTCCAGTACGCAAAGGCGTTGAACGCTGCCCTGCCCGCCATGACGGTGAGCTCATCGGGGACATCCATGTCCTGCCGTAGCTGGTACGGAGGCGGCGCCTTATCTTCGTTGTTTACCCCCGGCTGGACCCTCTCGCTGCGAAACGCGAGTAGATTTGCCCCGAGGATTCGAGCGGTCTCCCGTGAGAGCGGGATCGCCTCCGCCGGTTTAGCTTGGCCAACCTGTACGGCCAACGCCAAACCCCAACCGCTCATCCTCTCTCTCAATGTGAGGCCGCACAGAGCCTCGAGCCGACGGATGACCTTCTGGTTCGTTCTGCCATCGGCGCCACAAAACGGGCGCATGAATCCTTGCGCTCGTCGCGCACCATCGGACGCGATCACGGCTGCTCTCTCCATACTTTCCGCCAAGATGCCCACATGAAGATGGGGCAGATAGCCGATAGTTGGGATGTCATCGGTGAACCGCGTGCGCTTTTGGAAAATACGATTCAGCACGGTGACAGGGCTCGTGAGCCAATGATGCCCAGCGAGGGTCAATAGCATCGTGAATGGATTACGATACGGCCTCGCCAAGACCAAGTGTGTATGACTCGCGTCAGAGAGGGCGTCCCCCTCGAGACCCTGTAGCTCCGCGAGAAGGGTGCGCAACTCTCGCGAGTCCTGAGGGCCAAAGGTGACCTGTCTAAATCCCCTAAAGTTGGTCGATTGACGTGATGAGAGCACGCCGAGCGCGCACTCTTCGAACAGGCTCTGCTCCTGAATTGGAATGGGCGGCTCAAAGCCTGTGGGGCGAGTCATAGACAGCAGGGGCATGACCTCTTCCGCCTGCGCGCGGCTGAGCGAGGTGCGAGTGCGATAACCGACCGGCGACCCTGACTCCAATCTGGATGGGAGGGTGTATCGAGTCTTGCGAGCACCCTCCGCAACAAACCGGGCGTCGCGACGAGCACGGTAGTCCGTCGCGGGAGGGTCGATGGTGACGACATGGATGGGCTTAATAGAGCACCTCCGCCGTTGAGTCCACGACGGAAGGTGTAGGCCAAGAATGGCCCCTTAGCAAGCACGTTAGTGAGCGCGCTAAGGGGCAGCTGGCATCAGAGAGGACCTCAGTGGGTCATTAGATCGGCGACTCGTCGCGCGAAGCCCGCTGGGTCTGGCAGCTGTGACCCCTCTGAGATCAGCGCTTGCCCGTGGAGGAGATGCGCAAAGTCGACGATCTTTTGATCGCTACCATCTGCGGCATACATGTCTTTGAGCCGAGTCATGATGTCGTGCTCAGGATTCAACTCCAGGATCCGCTTCTGAGAGGGCGCCTCTTGTCCACTCTGCCGCAGCAGTCGCTCCAAGCCAGGGCTCAAATCATTGGTGTCACCCACAAGACAGGCAGCAGACGTCCTGAGACGGCTGCTCAATCGAACCTCCTTGACGTGGTCCTCGAGGGTCTCTTGGAGTAGTTCTAGGAGTGACGCGTGGGTCTCCTCCTCCGCTTTCCGTGCCTCCTCGGCCTCCTTGCGCTCATCCTCAGTACCAAACTCCACGGTACCCTTGCCGGCAGACTGAAGCTCCTTGCCTTCGAACTCTGTGACGTGACCGACCATGATCTCGTCGATGGGATCTGTGAGATAGAGCACTTCGTAACCCTGAGCCACAAACGCCTCGAGATGTGGTGAACTCTCAACGGCCTCTCTAGACGCACCGGTCAGATAATAGATGTGCTCCTGGCCTTCCTTCATACGCTCAACATATTCGCTGAGGGTCGTGAGTTCCTCTCCATTGGAGCTATTTAGCAGCAAGAGTGAGCGGACGCTGTCCGCCGACTCCTGGTCCGTCATCCCCTCCTTGAGTACGACGCCGTATTTCTCCCAGAACTCAACGTACCGCGCTCGATCATCCTTCATGATCTTGGCCAAGGCCTGAGTAACCTTCCGCGTAATTCGCGCGCGAATCGCTGCGACGCGTCGATCATTTTGCAGAATCTCACGCGAGACATTCAATGAGAGGTCAGGAGAGTCTACGACCCCCTTCAGGAAGCGCAGCCAAGCAGGCACGAGCTCATCAGCGTTCTCCTTGATCAACACTCGATTGACGTACAATTGCAGACCGTAGTTTTGGTCTCGGTAGAACAAGTCGAAGGGAGCGCGGCCCGGAACGTACAATAAGACCTGATAATCGAACGTACCCTCAGCCTTGAAGGCGATCGTCTCGAAGGGGTCCTCCCAGTCGTGGGCGACGTGCTTGTAGAACTCGTTGTACTCTTCCTCAGTAACCTCTTCGGGGCTCTTTGCCCAGATCGCCTTCATGGAGTTGACGGTGACCCACTCGGTGGTCGTCTTCTCCTCGGCACCTTCAACGGGCTTACCTTCTTCGTCTCGTTCAATCTCGGTCCGAGTCACCTTGAGCTCGATGGGATACTGAACGAAGTCAGAGTACTTCTT
>CALELH010000257.1 GCA_937902595.1 uncultured Myxococcales bacterium | reverse complement strand
GGACAGTCTCCTCGATGGACTTGAGGACGCCATCGGCTGGATCCTGTTCGCCCGTGGTAAGGCGATGGTGCTCCAGGAGCGCTATGAAGCGGGTCGTGGCTTCTTGAATGAGGCGCGGTCCATCGATCCAAAACTCTGGATCTGGACCGAAGCAGAGATGAATGACCTGCTGATGATGGGCGGGGCCACACCGTCGATGGCGCCGGGCGCGGTCGCCCCAGTGATCGGCGAGGCGAGTGATCTGTATGAGGTGCTCACGCAGCTGGAGCAGCTGGTGGTTGGCTCACCGAGATTGCGAGGCCTGGCGGACAGAGCCCGCAGCTTGAAGTCGGGCTTCGATGACCCGCCGACCGTCGCCGTGATGGGGGAGTATTCGGTCGGTAAGTCGACCTTCATCAACGCCCTGCTCGGACGCACATTCTTGCCGTCGGGTGAAGGGGTGACGACCGGCACCATCACGGTTCTCCACTACGGCGCCCAAGAGCGAATGCGTCTGAACTACTTCAACGGTAAGATGATGGAGCTCGATGGGATCCAAACCCTAGACGCCGCCGTGCGCGAGACCGGCGGGAGCGACGATGAGATCCGTCAGATCAGCCACGTGGACGTCTTCCTGAACAGCGAAGTCCTCAGGCACATTCAGATCGTAGACACCCCCGGCTTGAACGCGCCCTTTAAGGAACACCAGGCCTTGAGTGAGGCTTATCTGGAGGAGGCGGACGCCATCCTCTTCCTGTTCAATGTGGAGGCCGCTGACAGAAGCACCGAGAGTGAATTTCTAAAGCGGGTAGGCGAGTATCAGCGGAAGGCCGTCGCCATCGTGAATCAGATTGACCAGGCTGATCCCGAGGAGGTCGAAGAGGTCCTCGACCACGTAAGAGCGACTTATCGAGAGACCTTCGCGGCCGTTCATGGCGTCTCCGGACTACAGGCCCTGCGCGGCGCTGAGTCTAATCGCACGGAGCTAGTTGACCGATCCCGCATGCCCCAACTGCGTAGATGGTTAGACCGCGAGCTGTTGGAGAAAGCCCGTGACGTCAAGCGTGATGGATCTCGCGATCATGCCTGCAGCTTAATCACGGCGGTTCAGGAGGAGAAGAGCCTCTTCGAGGACCAGTTTGGGGCCCGCAGCAAGGAGGTCGGAGGCCTGGAAGCTGAGCTGTTCGCTTGGATTGACGACCACTTAGCCCGGCTGCTTGATGACGCCCTCAATAGATGCCGACAACGAGTGCGTACGCTGTCACGTGAGCTGGCTAAGGGTGTCGTGGATAACCACTCTCAGGCTGGACATTACGACCAAGCGACCATCACAAACCTAGGCGCCCACTTTCGCGCCCAGCTGATCGACGGCATTAAAGAGCGCCTCGATACGCTCTTGGGAGAATACGACCGGGTGATGGCCACCTGGTCGACGGTCGCCCAGGACATGCAGGGAGGCGATTGGTCCGAGGTCTTTCATCGGCAGGCCCTACAGATGCAATTGGTCTCCGAAGGATGGCGAAAGGACCTGGTCGATTACGGAGAGAAGATGGACGCGTACGTTAAAGGGTTCATCGACGCTCGCGGCATTTGGACCATCGCGATCCTGGATATCCCAGATGAGCAGAGGCATGACCGAAAGTTGATGGAGGTCGCCCTCAGCGATGGCCTCGAAGACGTGAACTCCGTACTCGCACAGGCCCTATCGCGTTGGCAGCGTGAGTTGCGGGAGAATATTGGGGCCCAACTCACCAAATTTCAGCGGGACCTGCGGCAAGAGGCGAACTCAATTCGCGAGGGTGTCTTCAACCCTATCCTGCGCCTCGAGGGGGCGCTTTAGCCTCCGTCGGGCCTCGGCGACGGGCGCTCAGCAGATCAGCAGCGCGTCTCAATCCGTAGTTCTTTTTATTGTTTCGTATCTACCCGACTGTGTCAGTTCTCGTCTCTGATGAATGAGACACCGATAGCACTCCGACAATAATTCTTGAGACTCGTGCTCCCTTCTATGCATCCAAAACATGTTACGCCCACGAGAATATGTCGATCTTGCGTCGATGGGGGATTGAGGCGTGACATGAACCGGGGTTGAGAATGCAGGGGTGAGACATGAGCGTCACTTCTACGACCAGGTGGGTCGCTTTTTGGGGAGTCTTCTTGCTTGGGTGTGGCCAGGTCGCCGACGATGCGAACTCAAACATCAGCGATGAACCGTGTACCGTCGAACAGCAGAGCCTGACAGGCGAGTACCTCCTCGACGTTCAAGAGGTCGAGGGGGGCGATTGTGGTGGGATGGGCGATTTACCGGTGCACCTCAATGAGGGCGTGATTCAACCCGACGCGAGGGTCGGTTGCGCGCAGGAGTCAGACTTCTGGGAGCAGGAGGTCTGCACCAATCGAACGACCTTTGTGTGCGATGACGGTGAGTGGAAGATGAGGCTTGAGTGGACCGTCGTCGGCGACGCCGATAGCCAGGGTGGCATCAGGGGCGAATTGTACGCCGAGATGGACCGCTGGAATGGAATCTATACCTGCTCTAGCACCTATGTCTTCGTAGGAGATTGGACCGGCGGGCCGCCTGGTCGGGGAGAGGTCAGAAGGGTGCCTCAACGTACGCCTGACCTAGTGGAGTGAGCTCTCCGTCGGCGCCGAGTAGGTCGATCTTTGGGAAGTCACCCCGGCGTCCTGTAAACCAGGCGTAGCGGTAGACCATAGGGTGCTCTTCAAGGAACTGGACGGCCTCTAGGAGCCAGTTTCGCTCGAACTCATCGGTGTTCCAGTCCTCACCACGCCACAGGGCGAATTCAGTCACCCAGATAGGCTTTCCGTATCGACTGACGATGCGCTCCACCTGGTCCTGCAGCCCGAAGTCGTACCAATGGAGGGCCAGGTAATCCATCTTTGGCTCCCGACCGAATTGGGCGCGGAACTCCTCGAAGAACAGGTCTAACCAGATGATGTAATCGTTGCCCAACGGCTCTCCATCAACGACCACACAACCTCCGCAATAGTTAACGGCCGGCCCGACCAACTTCACGTCAAACTCCTCGGCGATCGCCTCAAACGTCGGCCAGAGCGAGGCAGCATAGGCTGGAGTCAAGTTAGCCTGGTCGCTGAAATTCGGCTCGTTGAAGCCCAAGAGATATCGCACGTTGGGGTGCATCTCGAGGAAGGCTCGGACCTGGTCTGGGTTGTTGCCGTTCCAGGTCATGGGGACCCAGTCCATGCCGTAATCGACATAGAGATCAGCGACGGCCTGATTGTAGCTAGGAGACCAATTATACCACCACGAGGTCCCCTCGGAGATCGCTTGGAGGTCACGGGGGCTCTCAAAGCCAAATGCGATCCCGCGCTTGTAGCTCTTATCTTGTGATCGGGGGACAGCCATGTCTTGTGGTCGAGGGGTAGCCGTGTCTGTCGTGATGGACGCGTCCTCGCTGATGGCGCCGCCGTCGGAGTTCATGAGACCGGTGTCCAGATCTTCGGGCCCTCCGTCTAGGGTCGACACCGACCCATCAGCCTCTACGCTGGCGTCAGGTGTGGTCTCCGAGCCGCACCCAATCGACAGTGTGAGGCAGACTAAGCACGTCAACCGCCAGTCTAGACGTCGTCTATTCATCTCTCTTCCCCCGCAGCCGTTTTGTTTTCTCTGGTCCTTGCCTAGAGCGTCGCGCTCTATCTCTCCCCTCTGACTCTACCCAAGGGTGAGTGCAGGTCGGGGGGCAAGAGCGCAGTGATCGTGGTGAAGTGGTGACACTCTAGCACAGGGTCGCCGACTCGTCCCACGCTTGGCTCATGGATAACTTGGTTCTTCTCCCGTATTAAGTGCCATGATGTTCGACGGTCTTTGGGCGCCTTGCCTCTCGACGCTTCAAGAGCCTAAGATGCCTCCTCTCGAGGCGCTGTCCAGGCTAGAGGACCGATTCGAGGCGCGCAGTGACGCTGATCTTTAGCGTCGTAAGTCGAGGACAGAGCGGATGTCAGTCAGCAAGATTCGAGGCCTCATTAATCGTAAGCGCGCCGGGCTGAGATACTACTCGAGCGTCCTCCGCTCCGACCCGATGATCTTGACGCGACCAAAGGTCTTCCACGCTGGGATACAGCGGAGCGGCACCAACTTCTTGCGCACTGTCCTGGAGTCGGCGCTCAGACGCCGCGTCGCTAACGCCGTCGACCCTCAGCGCGACCATCCGATGCATAAGCACTTCAGAGTGCAAGAT
>CALELH010000256.1 GCA_937902595.1 uncultured Myxococcales bacterium | reverse complement strand
CCGCTTCTGTGAACTTGAAGATGGTCGGGGCCTCTGCGTACCTGGCTGCCGTGAAGACACCAACTGCCCAGACGGCGAGCGCTGCATCGAGAACGAATGCGTCCAGTTTTGTGACCCAGCCGGAGACGATGTGTGTGGCGAAGGTCGTTACTGTGATCCCGACACAAACCGCTGCCTCGATATCTGCGTTCAGCACGCTGACTGCGACGAGGGTCGTTTCTGTGAAGCAGACACGGGGATCTGCAGAGCTGGGTGCCGTGATGATGAGGGGGAGACAGGCGAGCCAAACAATGATCAGGATACCGCCACAGCAATCGCCCTAAGCGACGCCGACGACCAGGGACGCCAGTTCGGAAGCATCGAAGGCAGAGTTCTGTGTGACGATAACGCGGACGTGTTCCGTGTTGACGTGCCTGCGGGTGCGCGAGTGAGGATCGATGTCCAGTTTGACCAAGGTACGCCGAACTTCAACCTCGACGGTAACAGCGGCGACTGTGGTGAGAATGAAGACTGCGCCGAGGCCCTCGAATGGGTCTGCGAAGACCGCACCTGCGTAGGTCCAACCCAAGAAGCTGAAGGTAGAGACCAGCACGCATACGTCGAGTATCCCGGCTTGAACGAGGTCGTTCAGGATGAAGCCACGTATTATATCACCGTGAACCCCACGAACCAGCGGGTCGTGTTCCGGGTTGATGTGGCTGTGGTCGACGCGCGCACCGGCTGTTTCCCCGATCGTTTTGAGCAGGCTGGAAACAACAATCGTAACCAAGCCGTCCGCATGGAGTCGGGCTTCGCTGAGACCATCGCCGGCACGATCTGCGATGGCGATGAGGACTGGTTTGTTATCAGCGCGGATCCAAATGATGGGCTATCCCTTAACCTCAGAAGCCTCACAGGGGAAGACGTAAACCTCTTCCTCTTCGCTGCAGACCAGGACCGAGGCGATGCAGCGCTGACGGCGGGTATCAATAGCGACCGAGTAGACCATGCTCAGGGAACAAGCTTCTTCGTACCCGGTGGAGATTGGTTTGTTTTGGTCGCAGGGCGTACCCCCAACACCAGCGCAGAATACCAACTGGATGTGCTCCATACACCGAGCGTCTTCGAGTGCGCTGGTGAAGACCAGGGTGATACGGTCGCGACCTCGGCGCAGCTCATGGTCGGCGTCGGCGAAGAGGTAGACGCTGGACAAGCCTTGATGACGGAGTTGGCTATCTGTAACGCTGATGGTCCAGACATCGACATGTTCTGCTTTGAGGTCGGCGATGGTGAGGTGATTAGCGCTGCCATCGTCATGACGGACCAGAACGCTATGGCCGGCCGCGCTCGAGTTCAGCTCATTGATGAAGGTGGAAACGTTGGCGGTAGCGAGGCCGTGAACACCATCGGCGATGCGCGAGACTGGGCGGTGCTGCGCGGTACTCAGGCGGGCACCTACTGCGCACGTGTCTCCGGGATTAACCGTACGCAAGGTGGCTATAATCTCCATGTACGGCGCTCTGATAATATGGGCGCCATGTGCGGTCTAGATGAAGACGAGGCTGAGGGCCTCCGAAACGACCGTGCATCGCAGCCGACCTCGATGAACGACGTGAATGGAGACAGCACCCATTATACATATGACAATGGGTACCTCTGTGACACCGACCGACCAGACGAAGACTGGTATAGCTTTTCGACGCCTCAGCTCATGCCCTGCATGGTGAATGTTGATTGTACGCCAGGCCAGCAGTGCGTCGCCGACGCAGACGGTGCGCGGTTCTGCCAGCCTGCGAACGTCGCGCTCTGCATCACTCTGGACGGATTCGATGCGAATCGAGCCGACGCTGACATTGGTGTATACCCTGCTGAAGGTGACGTGAATGGCCCAGACTGCACCGCCGGTGGACAGGCCGCCTGCGACAATGGCGATGGTGGCGCGTGTATCCGTGGAGACGGTGGCCGGTCATACTGTACACCTGCTCTTGGACGCTCCTCTTTCTCTCGGTTCGACTTTGAGCTGATCAATCTGCCGCGAAACATTCTGCGAGATCGCTTGGGTGATTATCTAATTCGCGTACACCACAATGATGAAAATGAGGGGCCCTACACCCTCGACGTCACGATCACTCCGCCAGAGAACGTCTGTCAGCCAGACGCACACGAGCCAAACAACCGAATCCAGGACGCGACCTTCTTGGGCACCGGCCAGGTCGCGATGTGCGGCTCCTGGTTGTGCGAGAACGAGGACGAAGAGGATTGGTATGACATCGTGGTTCCCGCAGGAGAAGATCGTACGGTCCTGGTCAATTATTCGAATCTGACCGAGGGCCGCGTCTACATCGACGCGATTGGTCCCGACCAGCCAGAGGATGAAGATAGCGGGCGTGTCGAGAGTCGGATTCGCGCCGGTAATCACCAGTGCGTCAACATTAAGGGTGGCTCTGCAGACGCGACGGTGACCCTAGAGCTGTCGAAGGGCGCCCTCGCGGCGCCTAACGCTCTGCTCCGTCTGGACTACTCGATGAGGGTCGTGCCCACGGATCTCGACGCAAACCCAGCTGGAGAGTGTGCCCGCCTGGGCGGGAACGATTTCGACAGCTGCGGACCACGGGCAGAGTGGGAGGTCAGAGAGCCCTTCGGACCAATTCAACCGGACAATTGCTGGCCTACGATCTTCGTACCGTAACGAACATCAGGGTCCCTCGAGCGCGGATTCTCAGTTCGAGGGACACCTTTTCTTCCATCAGACTTGATCTCCGGGCAAACAGCGTTCATTATGCGCGCCCTATAGATAGTTATGACCATAAGGAGTCAGCGATGAAGACCAATCGCAATAACACCTCTCGACGCAAGGCTGCTCGCAAAGCGAAGCTTCGTAAGTCACGTCTACGCAATGGGAGCGCTCTCAAGAAGAAGCCAAACGGTCGCCTGAGCTCCACCTGAGCTACATGCGTCCAATGGGTCGAGATCACACCACGTTGACATCGACCTCATGGCTGTTCTCAAAGACGGCACTCCCCCACCCTAAAATATATATCTAGTCGAGGTCCCGATGGCCGAGCAGTTCATCTACCACATGCGTGATTTGCGTAAGGTATACGACGGCGGTAAGGAGGTCCTTAAGGGCGTCCAGCTGTCTTTCTATCCTGGCGCCAAGATCGGTGTCATTGGCGGCAACGGCGCAGGTAAGTCCACGCTGCTTAGAATCATGGCGGGTCAGGACACTGACTTTGTCGGCGAGGCCTGGTTAGCAAAAGGCTATAGCGTAGGCTACCTCGCTCAGGAACCTGTTCTCGACGAATCCCTCGATGTCCTTGGCAACGTCAAGCTCGGCGTCGCTGCGACTCAAGCGCTCTTGGACGAGTTCAACGCCATCACCGCAAAGATGTGCGATCCCATGAGCGATGACGAGATGACTCAGCTCTACGATCGGATGGGCCAACTCCAAGATAAGATCGACGCGGTCAACGCCTGGGAGTTAGACAGCCAGCTCGAGGTCGCGATGGACGCACTACGTCTGCCTCCAGCGGATTCAGCTGTCACTCATCTAAGTGGCGGTGAGCGACGACGCGTCGCGTTGTGTCGGCTGCTCTTAGAGAAGCCAGACTTGCTGCTGCTGGATGAGCCTACGAACCACCCTGACGCTGAGTCAGTCGCCTGGCTTGAAGGCCATCTCCAGAGTTATCATGGGACCATCGTGCTCATCACTCACGATCGTTACTTCCTAGATAACGTGACCGAGTGGATTCTCGAGCTAGATCGAGGCCATGGGATTCCATGGAAAGGTAATTACTCTACCTGGCTAGATCAGAAACAGAAGAAGCTCCATCAAGAGGACAAGCGCGAGTCAAACAGACAGCGCGCGCTCAAAGACGAGCTGGACTGGATTCGTCAGTCACCGAAAGGTCGACAGACAAAGAGCAAAGCGAGGGTCCGCTCCTTCGAGGCTTTGCTCAGCGAGCAGAGTGAAGAGCAGCGACGCTCCCTTGAGTTGCGGATCCCTCCAGGACCTCGTCTGGGAGACTCGGTCTTTGAAGCTCAAGGCATCCGTAAAGCCTTCGGTGACAAGCTCCTGATGGATGACCTCAACTTCTTGATGCCCCCAGGCGCGATCGTCGGGATCATCGGACCAAACGGCGCTGGTAAGAGTACGCTGTTCAAGATGCTTGTCGATCAAGAGACCCCTGATGAGGGAAGCATCACCAAAGGCCAAACGGTTGAGATTGCCTATGTTGATCAGAGTCGAGACTCCCTAGAGGGCGACAAGACGATCTGGGAAGAGGTCTCCGACGGCGCAGAGGTCATCGAGATGGGCCGCTCAGAGATGAACTCACGGGCCTATGTGGGCGCTTTCGGCTTCAAGGGGAGCGACCAGCAGAAGAAGGTTGGCTTCCTCTCGGGTGGTGAGCGTAACCGTGTACACCTCGCGAAGCTCCTCAAGTCAGGCGGCAATGTTCTCCTGTTGGATGAGCCGACCAATGACCTAGATGTCGACACCCTTCGAGCCCTGGAAGAGGCGCTCCTCGCCTTCGCCGGATGCGCGCTCATCATCAGTCACGACCGCTGGTTCTTGGACCGAATAGCGACCCATATCCTCGCCTTCGAAGGTGATTCAGAGGTCGTGTGGTTCGAGGGGAACTACCAGGACTACGAAGAGGACAAGAAGCGTCGACTCGGAGTCGACACCCTCATCCCTCGGCGGATTAAGTATCGGAAATTCTCTCGCTCGTGAGTCAAGCTGAGCTCCCATCTCTACCGGACGAAATCCGGCAGGCCATCCTTGGGTTTGATTCTCTAGATTCCGAACCCGAGCCGCTGATTGAGTCGCTGGTGAACTGGTTTGACGGGCGACATCCTGACGAGCTCTTGAAGCTCTTAGACTTCCTACGGGGTCAGCGACTTTATCCCCTCTCGCTCGGTCTCCTTGAAGCGGCGT
>CALELH010000255.1 GCA_937902595.1 uncultured Myxococcales bacterium | reverse complement strand
GATGCCATTGATCGGGGCCCTGCGACGTTGTGAGTCGACGACCACTTGAGCCGTTGTTCGAAATATTTCGAGATGAGTTGGTGTGCGGTCTGATCGAGTAGGGTCGGCGGAAGACTAGCGGCGGTGAGGGTGGTCTGAGCCTGTTGGTAATTCATGGTGTCTATAATGCTATCTTGGGTCGTGGTGCGCGCAAGAGGTCGCTCCCGTATGGCGACCTGAATTGTAAAACGTGAAACAGTCCCACCGGCTGAGGCCAATTACTGGTGTTCGGCTCATGATGATCCACCGCCGCGCAGTCGAGTCTTAGTGTCTATGGGCGGCGCCTCATTTACGGCGTCTAATAGGGCAGGGTGAAGGCCTGCATTTGCGGCTACAAACGAGGGGGACTCTGCGCGCGCGGGCTGGCCTTGGAAGTCGCTGACGATCCCACCGGCCTCTTGGACCAGGAGCAGACCGGCTCCAACGTCCCATGGGTTAAGACGATCCTCCCAATAGCCGTCGAGCCAGCCGGCCGCCGTATAGGCCAAGTCAAGAGCGGCTGCGCCGGCGCGTCGTACGCCCTGACAGCGCCGCAGTATGTGCGCGACTCGATGACTGTTGTTGTCGGGGTTTGTCCAACGGTCATATGGAAAACCGGTCGCCAGGAGGGCATCGGTAAGGGTGTCGGTGGTAGAGACCTTAAGCTTCTTCCCATTGAGGTATGCGCCACAGCCCTGCTCTGCCGTGAAGCACCAATCGCGAAGTGGCTCTGTGATGACGGCTACAAGAGGTCGGCCCTCTGAAAAGAGGCCGATGGATGTACAGAAGTGCGGGAAGCCATGGCTAAAATTCGTGGTGCCGTCGAGTGGGTCAATATACCAGACACGACCGGATGTACCTGGGTAGGCGCCCGTCTCCTCCGCGATGAATTCATCGGCTGGGTATCTACTTCTTAATACGGAGAGGATCGCGTCCTCAGCCGCTTGGTCGACCTCGGTCACAAGGTCGACGCTCCCCTTCTTCTGAACGTTGAGGGTCTGGTCCCATTTTGCGGTGATCACAGCGGCAGCTGCGTTGGCAGCGTGGATGGCGGCCTTCATTTCCTCAGCGTAGCGCGACTTCACACTGACGTTCATGTACGTGCCCCTTTAAGCCAGGTTCTCAGCAGGTCGTGGAGCTCGGGTCGCAGACCACGAATACGGATGTCATCGCGGGACGGTGAAACCCGATTTGTAAGAAGAGTAATAACGATATTCGCCTCTGGATCTATCCAGAGAGATGTTCCGGTGAACCCGAGGTGACCGACGCTCCGCCGACCAAAGAAGCGTCCAGCTGATGAGCGGCCTGGAGTCGGTGTGTCCCAGCCTATGACCCGGGTTCCATTCCCATGCATTTGACTTAAATCTACCGTATGGTCGATTAAGGCTTGGCTGAGACCCAGTTTATTGTTTTGGGTGGTCAGAGCGGCTAACCACTGCTGTCCGAGCGAATGCACATCTTGCAATGTCCCGAAGAGTCCGGCGTGACCGCCGACCCCTCCCATTGTCCAACAGTTGTCATCATGTACCTGTCCCTGCAGGAGCTCTCGACGCCAAGGGCACTGTTCAGTAGCGGCATATGCGTTGGCGGGCTCCCGTGAGGACAGCGGGCGGTAATGTAAGGCGTCGGCGCCATGACCCGGTAGCGTGTGCCAGATGTTCTCCAATGGTGCGTGTGCGCTCTCACAGACCTCTTCTAGAAGTAGATAGCTGAGGTCACTATAGACCTCCTTTTGTCCGGCTTCCTGCTCCGGCTTCGTCTCATGAATCATCCGTCGAATCGCGGTCTTTGCTTGGGAGAACCGACCGGTCTTCAGTAGAGGGGGACCCAGACCCCTAAAGTATGGCCTGTGGGCCGGTAGACCTGATGTGTGGGTCATCAGTCGCCAGACGGGACACATGCTCAGGTCTTTTGACTCGACCGCGACCCATTTACCGATAGGATCTTCGAGGGACATTTTGCCTCGCTCTACGAGCTGGAGGCACCAAAGCGTCGTCGTCAATGGTTTGGTCAGTGATGCGAGATCGAAGATGGTGTTCTCGGAACAATTGAGCCCCTCTCCGTTAGGCTCATGGGTCCCGGCGTACCATGCCTGTGGTAGGGATTGGCCTAGGGACACGGACACAGCGACGGCGGGCGTCACTCCAACCTCCGTCGCCTGTTTGAGTCTACGCTCGAGGCGGAAGAAATCACGCGCCATTGTGCTCTACCCACGGCTGCAGCGCGGTCACTCTCCCGCGCGTCGCCTCCAACCGAACTGCTGCCCCAATCGGTAGTACTGCTAGAGCACCGCGATGCCCGGCGGGGGCCCCGGTGATCACCGAAAGAGAGCTGTCAGCCGCCATGCGTTGGGCGACTCGCTCTGTCTCGCTCTCACCGAGATCGAAGTCACCCATCCACAGTCCAACGCTGCCGTCCATGGCCCCGCTCTGTTTGAGCTGCCAGAAGCTTCGATCTAACCGATAGGGGCTCTCGCCGACATCTTCCAGTAGCCAAATGGCGCCTGTACCCGAGCCTTTACCGAGATGGGAACCGACCATGGTTGAGAGTACGGTGAGGTTACCACCAAGAAGACGACCCTCTATCGCGGGTTCCCCATCTGGGTCTCTCTGGAACCCTACCTGCGAAACGCCGCCCTGCAGGACGCCTAGGATCTCCTCAAGATCAGTGCTCTGACTGTCTCTCCCTATGGACGTCACAACTGGGCCGTGGAACGTTATCCAGTTCAGTCGCACAGCAAAGGCATTCAGAATCGTTGTGATGTCACTGAAACCGAGCAGTATCCTGGGCCGGATACTCTTTGCACTCTCAAGAACTGGCTCGATAATCCGATTAGCCCCGCTCCCTCCACGCGCAGCCCAAACGATCTCGACGTCCGGCTCAATCAGCGCGTCGCAGAGTTCCTTTGCTCGAGTCTGATCATCGCCTGCCAGGTAGCCGCGCCAGGATGAGTTGGCCCGGTTTGGGTCCCATCTGACCTCACATCCTGCGGACTCCAGCGCTGCCAAGCCCGCCTCTAGTGCTGTGAGATGCTGCTCCAATGCTCCTGATGGGTGGACCACCCGAATCACGGGGCGACTCGACGCAGCGCTTGGAGCGATCATCTCTAGATAGTACTCCAAGCAGGGTGGGGGACGCATATATTCAACGGGTATCTACTCAAGATCTTCTCGAGACCAAGGCTCGTTTTCTAGCCAGCCGGAACTCACGGCGAGTCACAGCGTTTTGCATTCTCCGGCGCTCCTCTTGAGTCTCTGCGATTAACTCGGGCACGGACGTAGGTTGCCCGTCGTCGTCGAGCGCCACATATGTCAGATATGCTGTGGCCGCGTGTTGTCTCTCATCTCCGGTTGGAGACTCCCGCTCTATCCGGACGCCAACCTCCATCGAAGTGCGATGTACGTAGTTGACGGCAGCCTTAAGAATGACTGTGTCGCCAAGACAGATAGGGATCATGAAGTGCATATCGTCGATGGACGCTGTGACGACCTTTCGCCTCGCATGCCTTTGTGATGCTATGGCGCCGGCGATGTCCACCCACTGCAGCACCCGGCCACCGAAGACTGTACCGTGATAGTTTGTATCCTGCGGCAGAACCATCTCTGTCATCTCGACATGGGACTTAGAAGCGACTTTGCCCTCGACAGGTATCTTGGCCTCACTCACGACATACCCTCGACTGTTCGCTTCATCATAATCAGAGAACCATAAAAGCGGTGATCACCAAGACGATCACCACGATGGCTGCGATGACTGGCAGATTCGATCTCTCGGAGTACTGAGTCTCCGAGTGCAGGTCACTGTCTCGTCGGTTGATCTCGACGGCGGCCCTTGATGGAATTCGTGCCTGACTATCAGCGTGGGACTCTGTCGGCTGATCCGGCTCGTCCGGCTCTTCCTCTTCAGGGGATAGCCACCAACGAACCCCCCGCTCAGCCTGACCGCCATCATCGAATTGAAGAGGAGACACCGGACTTGAATGGGGCTCGGGAAGACCACTGAGCGGACCGACCGATGCTTCATCCTCCGTCACTGACGCTGTTCCCGCTTGGCTGGGGTCTTGGTCACCGGTATCGCTATCCGTATCCGGGGCGCTTGGCTCATCGTCTTCTGCGCCCATGCTCACGTCTATTGAAGCGTCCATGGCCTCGCTATCTGGCGATTCGGCATCTATCCCTAGCCCTTGCGTACCATCCACACTATCCGATGCATCTTGCAAGGCGTCCTCATCGTCCTCACCGCTCTCATCGCTCTCATCGCTCTCATCGCTCTCTATAGACGGAGGTGACTGGTCTTCTTCATCCAGAGATGCGTCCCCGGGCGCGTCCGACTGCTCATCGTTCTCTATTCTTTTGGATTCAGCCTCTGCCGCGTCGTCACCGGGGCTCAGCTCAGCAGCGGTGACCGCCTCTGGCCCCTCGACCGCCTCTTCTCGAGGCCCGTCGACATCAGGTTCGGCCCGCTCGTCTCTGCTATGAGGCGTAGTCTCTATCTCTTGCTGATCTTCTTTCGTAGAGAGGTCAGCCTCTTTAGGATCAGCCAAAGAGTCGTCTCGATCCTCTCCGGAACTTTCCTCTGATTCTGTACCCTCAGACTCTACAGAGTCGTCAGGGTCTTCATCCGGATCTGACTCCGCACTCTCCTCAGGCGGGTCCATGTCTTCAACGGGAACCTCTGTTGGAGCAGGTGATTCACTCTCAGCGTCCTCTTGGCTCTTCTGAGCTACGGAGACCTCTTCAATCGCAGTGCCACAGTGCATGCAGAACGCCACATTCTCCGGGTTCTCTGACCCACAGTTTGGACATGTCGGCATGGTCAAGCCTCCGTTAGGCGGTGGGAGCAGGACAGTATGGGCAGAAGTCTCACATGGGGACAGGGCGGGGTCAATCCTGGCGCTGTATGGCTAGAACAAAGATCGCGTTTGATCCCTGCCGGCTCATGAATACAATGGGCCACCTTTCAGGCTGCATGTATCCTGCGTGAGCTGAAGATTGGCAAAGATTCTTATGGGAGACACCCCAAATGTCGATGGTTGTCTACGACACGATGAGCGGAACGAAGAGGCCCTTTGAGACTCTAGAAGAGGGCAAGGTGAAAATGTATGTGTGCGGGGTTACCCCATACTCACTCTGTCACCTAGGACACGCGCGCTGTTACGTCGCGTGGGATTTGGTTTATCGATACCTTCAATACGTGGGGTACGACGTTACGTACGTGCGCAATTTTACAGACGTCGATGACAAGATTATCAACCGCGCCAATGAACAAGGTGTAGATCCCATGGAGCTTGCGGAGACCAATATTCAGGCTTTTTATGCCGATATGGATTCCCTGGGCATCGCTCGTCCACACCACGAGCCTCGCGTAAGCACATCGATTGACGCGATCATCGATATCGTGACTCGTCTTGAGTCGAACGGCTTGGCCTATAACGTCGATGGCGATGTGTTCTTCGAGGTTGACCGATTTGATGATTATGGAAAGTTGAGCAAGCGCAACCTCGATGATCTTCGGGCTGG
>CALELH010000254.1 GCA_937902595.1 uncultured Myxococcales bacterium | reverse complement strand
GTCACGGACAGCTGACCCGGCGTTCGGTCGTCTCCAATAGCGAGACTCTTCTTCAGCGCGTCGACGCTGTACCGAGTACCCAGGGGCAGGAAGAAGGTCCAGACCCACCAAATGTTCATGACGACGTCACCGCCGTTTTCAAGGATCGTGTTGCGGGTGTGAATCGACAGGACGCAGATGAAGGAGAGCGCGTGAAAGAGCGTTGTGCGGTATCCGATGGTGAAGCAGAAGATGCACAGCAGCGCGACCCCAAAGAAGGCGGTTACTTCACCGGGAGTTGAGAGCATGAACAGCACACTGAAGTTGTGCTGGTAGTGCGGCGCGAAGAGGGAGAAGTGGTTTGAGAGAGTCCCTGCGTTGCTATAGAAGGTCTCGATGTATGGCATGCGGCGTAAGACGTCATACATCGCCAAGAGCCCGAACATGATCCGGAAGAGGCCGAGGGCTCGAGGGTCGGCCTGAAGCCAAGCATTATCTAGCTGATTGAGGAGCCGTCGAAGGAAGCCAGGTGAGCCTCCAGCAGGAGCAGGGTCTGCTGTCGGTGCGTCACCTGGCTCTTGGCTCTGCGCCACCATCAGCCCTTCAGCGCCTGCATGGCGATTCCGGGAACACGCCACAGTGAAGGGCTCGCCTCCATCGCCATCATCTTAAGCGCGACGCCCTGAGTGTTACGATGAGTAACGAACCATGGAGGCTTCGGGTTCACGACGAAGGGGCCGCGCAGTACGGTCTTCTGAGGTTTGTCGAAGAGGTAGGTGTTGTGGACGGCGCCGATGCCGCTCTGAATGTCGTCCATCGTGTGCCCGGGAAACGCGCCCCAAGCCGTGGATCCGAAACCGTAGCACAGGCCTGGCCAATGATTGACCGCTACGCTGCCATACTTGAGTTCGGCGATCGCGTTTTCGAGAGCCTCAGAGAAGCGCTTCTCGGTTCGCGGGTGCAGGACGATGCTCGCGTTCAAGGTGCCCCAGAGTACGTCGTTACAAAACGTCACCGCTCGGCCCAAGAATTCAGCGGCGTCCGCGCCGCCTAAGCTTGTCACCGCTGTCACGCCACAGAAGCTCTCCTGCGTGAAGCACATGTCGCCGGTATTCTTGGCGTCGAGATTCGGAATCAGGGTCCATGGGAGGACGCCTTCGGTGCGCTCGCCGATGGGCTCTGACTCTGCATGACTCCCGACGAAGTTATCATAGCGCTGCTCTGCCCCCGGATAGTACGCAGGCCGTTGAGGGAGTGACGCCAGGACCGCCTTGAGCATGTCCATAAACTCTCGTCGCTGACTCCACTCATCATGCATGATGAGGACCTTAGCGGCGTTGCAGTTAAAGCCCCCGTTATTGGTCATTTGGGTCGCCACGTTCTCAGCCTGAAATCGAAGCTCCGACTCAGTCCAAGAGCCAGGCATGATGATCACGGGGCTGACGTTGCCGAGCTCGCTCGTGATTCTCTTATCTGTTCGAGGATCGTTCTTCGCTTTTCGCTCTGCGCCCTGGGCGCCAACGCCATAGACGATGGCGTCGTGGGTGCGGTCGCTTCCGGTGATGTGGATCTCGTGTATGCCAGCGTGTTGACACAGGTATTCACCCACATCGGCCGCGCCATATGCCAGCGCGACATAGCCATCCTTAATGAGTGAAGAGAAGGCCTTCTCGATGAACGGGCCTAGATAGTCGTTCACTGGGTTCATCTTCAGAAGGACCACTTGGCCTTCGACAAACAGCTTATGGATCACGTCAAGCGGGCCAATACTCGCCACGTTGCCGGCGCCCAAGACGAGAGCAACTCGACCCTCGGGCGGCGCCTGCCGATAGAGCTCGGCGATGTTCTCGTTCAGGGTGTCTACAGTGACCTCGGGCTGCTGCCAGATAGTCGCGCTGAACCCACCGAAGAGCAGCGCGTCGGCGGTGTCAGTCGGAAAGACCTGAACCGTGACCTGACCGTCTGGCCGAGTCTTGATGCGCTTCTTCTTAATACGCACCTGACCATGCTTCTTGATCTGCTCAAGGGACTCCATGAGGAGGCGGATCGTGCGCGCCTGTACGACTGGCCCGGCTAGGTAATCCTCGGCCGCCTGACTGGAGCCCGGCTCGACTCCCTTCGCCTCGACCGCGGCCGCGACCTGCTCATGTGCCACCGCGACGGTCCCCTTGAGCGTGTCTCGCAGATACTGAATTCTTCGTTCAATGGATAGCTTTGTCCATGCGTCAGCGTGGTTCGCCAGTCCGGTAATCTTTTGGTCAAGCTCGGTCGTGTTCACAGCGGTCTCCCTGAGTTCAAGCGGGCCATCCTAAACGATTTCTTGATTCGTCTCCATGTCGGATCGCTCGTCCATGCCATAAGAGTGCTCTAGTCCTTATGCGAGGGCTTCGGCGACCTTGCTTATCGCTCTGAGCAGCGCAGGATCAAACCCGAGGTCAGCGGTCTCATCCAGCGTGACCCAGCGCAAAGCCTTAGACTCCTTACTGCAGATGATCTCCTCCGGGCTGCGTGTGAGCAGAACGTATCGGAAGTCTAGGTGGTCGTGAGCGGCGTCAGCCTTTCGAGCGGGGATTCTATGGACATCGATGTCGATGGGGGCTCGCCCGAAGTTTGGATGGAAGATGAGATCGTTGAGTCCGCTCTCTTCACGAGCTTCCCGCATCGCGGTCTCGGATGGATCTAGCTCTTCTGGATCGCTGTGCCCGCCCACTTGCAGCCATCGCTCTAACTTTGCGTGGAACGTGAGCAGTAGACGTGAATCCTCATCCAAAACGAGCGCCGAGCCAGTGATGTGACCCACAGGGTTTGCCTTGCCGAAGATGCAGGCGTGATTTTCGGCGAAGCTCTGGATCATCGCGACATCGGCGATCTCTTTAGCGTCGGTCGCGTGATGCCGGGCCAAGAGGCCGAGGACGGTGTCATTATAGGTGCTCATAGCACTCTGATAGCTGTCTTGACCCTTCGCTGCAAGCGAGGATTGCCCTCAGTCTATGGGGAGTTCCGCTTGTTCGTAGGGGTGGAACAGCAGGAGTTGACGGTCTCTTTGCTTTTTTGGTCGTCGTCTTCGGCTGAGCGCCGTGACAGACGCCAGGTCGCTCTCTTCTTCGAAAGAGAAGCCGAGTTGCCGCCGTTGGTGAGTGCTCTTCATACGTCGACAGGCTAGCCTGTCTTCGGGCAATGACCAAAAACCACAACTACATTAACCTACATTAGGGCCGTTGACACTTGGGCAGGCTCGGGATAATACCGCGAAACCGTACGGAGGCTGGTAAAGTTGTCTGAAGAAGAGTCCACCGGGAGATCCCCACAAGAGAGCGCTGAGAAGCCCGCCGCTCAAGGTGAGGGAGGCGTGGGCC
>CALELH010000253.1 GCA_937902595.1 uncultured Myxococcales bacterium | reverse complement strand
TGAGGTCATCCTCGAGGGCCTTAACTGTGCGCTGAACCGACTTGTCCACCGTCGGTGCATCAACGCCCCCTTCGACGCTGACCGCTGGCGAGCCGGCTCCCGATTCGTCTTGAGGCATGAGTAAAGCGACGGCGACGCCGCTCCCGATTCCACTGATGAGGGCCACCAAGATGAGGTTGTTCATATCACTCTCCTGCCAATCGATTGCGGTGGGACCTGGAGTTGTAGCCAGACCAGGGGTACATTATCACCAACTTCGATTTCTTCAGGGGGAAGAAACGATGCGTACGCTCATTTTGATGTCCGCAGCCCTACTCGTCGCGTGCGGAAGCGCGCCCACACCGAAGGCGTCCGCGCCCAAGGCCAAGAACCGCGCGCTCGCGCCATCGCTCCAGCCGAGCACCTTCGCCAAACCGGCTAAGGTCTATATTGTGCTGGGCTCCAAAGAGCTGCCGAGCGAGAGTGATCTCGAGAACGTGTTCGCTCGGAAGAGCGCCATGGCCGAGGTCGGCCCCGGTCAGGGCGGGATCGAAGTTTCCCTCGAAGGGGTGTACTGCACCGTCGCCAAAGCGTCTCGCCCGGTCGATGTACCGAAGCACATCCTCCCCTCGGAGACGATGCCTCACGGATTGACCCCCGAGGAGGCGAAGTCTTTAGCAGAGACCACCCACGTGGTCTCGGTTCGATGCATCCCCGACCGAGAGTTGCCGCTCCGTGGTCTTCCCAAATACGCAGAGAAGGTGGCGGAGGGCATCGCGGACGTGATGGACGGATGGATCCATGACACACACACCGGCCGCTATTGGCCGAAGGCCGCTTGGGCCGCGTCACGAAAGGCGCAGAGCCGCTACAGTACCGACCGCGTTATCCGAGTGCTGCGAACCCGCAACGAGAACGGCGAGGTGCTCTTAGCCACTCGTGGCATGCTCGCCTTTGGGAAGCCCGACCTCGTGGCTTTCCCGCTGACCATCGACCAAGCCGACGCCTTCGTAGAGCACATGAGGACCATGGGCGATCTGCTGCTCGATGAAGGCGCCCTCGGCTCGGGCGCCGTGCTGTCCCTCGGGCCCGTTGAGGCGCTGCTCGTCAAGAGCAGCGTGTTCGCGGCGTCCTCACGAAGTCCCCTGCCCTCTGTGGGCAGCCGCGGAAACGGCCAGACAGGCCTCGAGCTCGCCTTAGTCGATCCAGACGGGGCTCAGGGCGTATCATCGGACCAGACGCGCTTCTTTAGACGTCTCTTAATCAGGTGAGGGGTCCTTGAGGACACATACACAAGCATCTGCGCTCTTAACCGCGCTGTTCATCACCCTTGGCGCCTTCGGGGCGGCTGAGGCACAGGAATATAAACCGCGTATCCTGCTGGTCTTCGACACCTCGGGGAGCATGGGGATCGACGTCAACACGGGCTTAGAGACCGGTGGTGACAACAGCGTTGAACACCCTGGTAACGGCGGTCTCAGCCGCCTCTCTGTCGCCAAGAGGGCGATTCAGGGGATCGTCGAGACGACGGCCGAGGCGGAGTTCGCCCTGATTCGCTATCCCCAACGAGAGTCCGTTGGGCTGAACAGCGGTCAGCGAGAGTTTAACAACAACAGCTACACGAACCTGGCGGACACCCCCTTGAATTATGCTGGCACCTGCCAGGGCACCCTGCGCCGAGCCGGCGACGAGGAGGGCTTCTCTCTGCTAGTGCCCTTCGCCCCCGACAACGATCTTAGCTTGGTCCGCTGGTTGGACCATCGAGAGAACTATCCCCGCAATAAGGAGCTGAGAGCGACGGGGCCGACCCCTATCGTCGAGTCCCTGCGCCTCGCGCGCGAGTACTTCCAGGAGACGCTGCCTCGAGACGAGGGCATCCAGTGTCGACAGAACGTCGTGGTGCTCCTCACAGACGGGAGTGAGTCCTGCGTCGCCGATGGCCAGCGCGAGGTCGCCTTAGCTGAGGTCGCTTCGGAGCTGCGCGAGCTCCGCGCCCGCCGTAATGGAGTGGACTACGACAAGGACGTGCGGACCTTCGTCTTGGCCTTTGCGGTCAATCAGCGCGCCATCAATCAGCTCAGCGTCTTGGCCCGCGCGGGAGGCACCGCCATTAACCCCTTTGGAGGTTGGACGGACCTGGTGGCAGGAGAGCCGTATCAAGCGAGTGACCTCGAGAGTCTACGGGAGGCCTTTGGCCGAATTTTGAGCGAGGCCATCCCGGCGGAGGACTGTGACGGAGAGGACAATGACTGCGATGGACGCATCGACGAGGGCGCGCGCAACTCCTGCGGTGAGTGCGGCCCCGACCCAGCGGAGCTCTGCAACGGTCAGGATGAGGACTGCGACGGGTTAGTGGACGAGGGCGTCTTGAACGCGTGTGGAGGCTGCGGGGAGACCCCCGCTGAGGTCTGTAATGACGCCGATGATGACTGCGACGGGCAGATCGATGAGCAGGTCGCCAACGCGTGTGGAGGCTGCGCAGGAGCCAACGCCGAGAGCTGCAATGGTCTCGACGACGACTGTGATGGGATCATCGATAATCGCCAAGGCACCGCGGACCCCCTGTTGCGACCCTGTAGCACCGACGTAGGCTCCTGCCGAACCGGTAACTCCCAGTGCATCATGGGCGAGTGGGTCGGCTGCGACGGCGTCCTACCGAGCGAAGAGTTGTGCAATGACCTCGATGATGATTGCGACGGTCTGCTCGATGAGAACCGCGCCGAGTGTGGCCCCGTGGCGGTCGGCGATGTCGGTGAGTGTCGGGTGGGCTACCGGGCCTGCGGAGGCGACGCCTGCGCAGAGGCTGGGGTCTGTGATGACCTCGGGCTCCTAGTCACGTGTGAGGGGGCCACGGATCCCTCGGACGAGGTCTGCGACGGACGAGACAATGACTGCGACGGAGAGTCTGATGAAGGGCTGTTTAACGCGTGCGGCACCTGCGGAACCTTGCCCCCCGAAGCGTGTAATGGCGTCGACGACAACTGTGACGGTCGCATCGACGAAGACGCGCGCTGCCCCGCAGGATATCTCTGCGTGACCGGTGAGTGCGTAGTGCCGTGCAGCTTCGGAGAGTGTCCAAGAGGCCTAGCGTGCGTCTCCCCCTTTCCCAACGGGCGGTACTGTCACTCTTCGCCCTGCTCGCTGAGTCGCTGTCCCAATGGTTGGATCTGTGACGACATGGCCGGAGGCTGCATGGACCCCTGCACGGGCATCGAATGCGACGCCGGCCAGGAGTGTGTGCTGGGAGAGTGTGGCGAGCCAAGTTGTCCCGGTGGATGCGCCGAAAACGAATACTGCTCGCCGGAGGGCTGCCTGCCGAACCCCTGCGCTGAGACGGAGTGTGATGAGGGTCAGTTCTGCCGAGATGGGCAGTGCCTCGACGCGTGCATAGACCAAGCGTGTGGTGAAGGTATGACCTGTCTAGACGGTGAGTGCGTCGACGACCCCTGCGGAGGCCGTTGTATTCGAGGCACCATCTGTGACCCTAGCGATGGTCTGTGCGTCTGGGATAATTGCAACGGGGTCGCCTGCCCGAGGGGCTCGGCCTGCGTTGATGGCGAATGTCGCGCCGATGACCCCTGCGCGTACATCGAGTGTCCTCGGGGGAGCGAGTGTTTCCAAGGTGGCTGCACAGACCGCACGCCCGGAGCCAACCCTAGGGCTCGCCCGCGACCGGACGCGGCCCTACCCATCGATGGTGGTCCCTCGGACGGAGCCATGACTCCGAATAGTATGGATCGCGACGCGGGCGCCACACCGCCACCGTCACCGGCGGTGGATATGGGTCAATCGGCCACGGAGGCGAGCGAAGGGTGTGCCTGCGACGCGACGTCAGCGCCCACCGACTCCGCCTGGCTCCTGCTGCTGCTCTTGGGGGCAAGAATGAGACGGCGACGACGCTCAAATTCGCACGCATAACGACGGCGGTCTCCGCCCCTGTCCGCGACGCAGCGCGACGCCCTCATCCGGCTCTAAAAAGAAGAACTCGAATCCGAAGAGCAAACAAGGTACTTTCCCGCGTCAAATGCCCATAGGGGGGACCATTGATGCGACGTTCTATATCCTTATTCACAGGCCTGCTCATCGCGATGAGCGGCCTGGCCATGGCCGGGCCAGTCAAGACTGTGGCCGTGTCTGCGCCGTCGGCCGAGGGGCCTCTGCTCGCGTATAAGAACGCTGAGTCTAACCTAAAGGCGAGCTTGTCTACGCTGGCTCGCTACGAGTCCTTCGACGCGCTCCCCACAGACCGCGACGGCACTCAGTACGCGCCCGATGCGGCCATGAACCTCAGGTTCAGGATCAGCGCCGATTACCGGCACACCTTCCAGAAGTACATCTGGCTCGACGCGAACTTTGAGCACGACGTCTACACGGGCGTGCCCTACGGTGGCTTCGAAGATGACCGCTTCATCGACCCTCAAGACGCTCCCGGAGGAGAAGGTCAGCTGCGAAAGGCCAAGCTCGCCATGCGGCTCGGATACGTCGCCTTTGGTGGCGGGGTGACGACCAGCCAGTGGGGCCTAGGGCTCTTGGCAAACTCAGGCGACCATGGATGGGCGCCGGGCAACGCGAACTTCAGTGATCCACGCTCCGGCGACAGGGTGCTGCGCGGCTATGTTTTGGTCGGGCCCATCACGCCCCTTAAGCTCGCCCTGAGTGTCGCCTACGACGAGGTCCTCGGCGACGACGTCTTGGTAGACGACGACGAGGCGACACAGCTCATCACGGCGCTGATGATCAACCCTCGAGGCGACAGAACCGCCGGTATATACACAGCCTTCCGAACCCAGGATCACGGCGGAGGAAAGACGACTGATGTCACCGCCATCGACGTCTACGGTAAGTGGACCCAAAAGGTCGGCTCCCATTACCCCCTCGTGACCGCTCTAGAGGTCGCGACGGTCACCGGCGAGACGGATCTCGGTCCGAACCCCGACTATCCGTCCCACGACATCGCACAGGTGGGCGCGGTCAG
>CALELH010000252.1 GCA_937902595.1 uncultured Myxococcales bacterium | reverse complement strand
CGGGCGCTCGGTGGCTGTCCGAGCAGGAGCGCTAATTGGTTCTGAGCTGATTCGATGCGACCAAGTACCGGGGGGAGCAGTCCTCGTGTAGCGTGCAGCTGCTGCTCTTGCTGGAGGACCGCTGTCGCTTGCGCGAGACCATGCCCATACCGATAGCGGATGAGGTCTAGTTGAGTCTGATTGGTCTCTATCTGCCTTTGGATCAGCGCCTTGGTGCTTCGCAGCTCCGCCAGATCGAACCAGAGGTCAACGACTTGAGCGGTCAGGGTCGTCGCTAGACTCGCGAGGTCCTGACGGGTCGCCTGGTATTCGTACACCGCCGCTCGCCGCCGATTGCCGAGCTTATTCCAGATGTCGACCTCGTAGGCTGCGCCGACGGAGCCACTGAACTGATTGCTGGTCTGCGCTTCGCCCATGAAGTCGTAACCACGAGCCCGAGTGCCGCCGAGAGAGGCGTCGACGCTGGGCCACTGAGCGGAGGCTGCGCCCTCCCGCGCGGCGTGAGCCTGTGCTAATCGGCTCCAAGCCTGTGCGAGGTCTAGGTTCTGTGAGTGAAGTTTATCGACGGTCGTGTTGAGGGCAGGATCGTCAAAATCCATCCACCAGCGATCTGACAGCGCTCTGCTTGTTCCGGTCCGAGACCAATCCGATTGCCCCAAAACGCTGTTAATCGAGTCTGGCTTCTTCGCCGTGTGTAGAGGATTACATCCACTCATAAGGCTTAGACAGAGGGTCATGATGAGGGCAGGTTTCATACCTTGATTCCACTCCAGAACGTATCTACGAGTTGGTCCGCGTACCCGTCGAGATCTACCTCATCACCCGCGAGGTGGTTTCGAAGCGCAGGCCCCTGGACCGCGCCGATAAAGGCGATGGCCGCGGTAGCCGCATCAAAATCCCGGAGACGACCGCTCGCTTGCCCTCTCTCAAACCACTGAGTCAGGGCGAGGCGAGCCCGTATCGGGCCAGGGACCGCGTCTTCGCCAGCGCCGTCCTTCAAATGAAGCTGAACGTGGCTCGGTCCGGCGGCGCGGAAGGCCATCATCGCCGGTAAAGCGCGGTCAAAGAACTGAACCAGCGCGTTGGCGAGTTCTCGTAATTGTGCGTCGATGGGACGATCATCAGGGCCTGCTTCAAGGCGAGGTAACCAGGGGCGGACATCATCGAGCCCGAGGGCCTTGAACATCAGGTCGCCCTTCGTCCCGAAGCGCTTGAACAGGGTGGCCTGAGATACGCCGGCCTGGTCGGCGATGAAATTTGTGGAGACGGACGGACCCCGACTGAGAAAACACTCTCGAGCGATGTCGAGGAGCTCGGCGTCTGTCGCTATTTTTGGCCGCATAAGGGTAAGTGAGCACTCAATTACTTTGGGGTACACTAGAGAGCGTCACATTCTAAGTCAATGGATATTGACACAGGTTCTTCACCTATCCGCCGATTGCGGTCCGATTATATCCGGCGCTTAACGAGTCTGTCCTTGTACTTGACCCTTTTGCTGTTGACTTTATCTACCGGGTGGTAGATAAGGGGGGCGGCGAGTTGGTGAAAACGGCTCGCCTGGATATAACGCACGCTCTTGCGTGAAGGAGATTAGCTAAGCCATGTCATCGTTAGAAACACTGAAGAACGGTCTTTTTTTCGTCTTAGCTCTTGGTTTATCTGGCTGCGCTACCGGTCTCGTCGAGACTGGCGATCTGTGCGCTGCAGCTGAATATAAGCTCGCCCAGTGTGGTGCCGCTGGTATCGCCGGCGAGTTCTCCGGCTGTAGCGACGCCATGGCAGAGCAGGTCTTGAACGCTGATTGCAGTGAGATGCCTCAGGTGTTGAACCAGGTGGAGGCAGATGCCCCCGCGGGGTTTCGTCTCAAGGGGTCTCGTGGTCACCGTCGCGGCGGGCTCGCGTGTCGCCTCGGATTCATGACCGAGTGTCCTCAGGAGATCTGCGAGCCGGACGAGGAGATCGAGCCACCCGAGAGCGATGATCCTTGTATTGAGTGGACACGGTACGACGGATGCGCGGCGTGTGAGTATTATCGCTGCCGTGAGCGAGAGTCTCAGTGTGGAGAGGACGCGTATCTGGCCGGGTTCGTCGGAAAGTACTGCGACCGGTTTAGTACGGTTACTGAGAAGCGGCTGAGCGAGGCGGGCTCCCTCTGGATGCAAGATGTTCGGCACTGTCTCATCGAGGTTCTGGACGCAGAGACAGACGGGAATGACTCCTGCGAGACCATCGAGCGAGTGGGTATCGACTCTCACACCGAGTGTTATCTACAGGCCGGCTTCTGTGACCTCGGTTTTACGGATTGGTTCGCCATCGTTCACACCATCGACGCCTTCGACATCCCTTTCCGCCAGCTCCTCACGACCGGACATGGCTGCCTGCGTCAGTGGTTTGGTGGCCGCCGCTAGATTTGGATCAGCGCTTATCGGGGTCTAGTTAGGGCCCTCGTCTC
The DNA here is from genome assembly GCA_937902595.1 of uncultured Myxococcales bacterium. Lineage (GTDB taxonomy): Bacteria > Myxococcota_A > Bradymonadia > UBA7976 > UBA1532 > UBA1532. The sequence goes on along the minus strand of CALELH010000252.1, from coordinate 11,874 downwards.
TACCGAACTAGCCATCTAGATCGATCCAGTAGGAGCGCTGGACTCTTTGGCCTTTCTCATGCCACGCCTCCGTCTCCATGACACCGCCATTGGCTTCGATGGCTCGCCAAGATCCTGTGTTCTTGGCGTCACATGTAAGGAACGCTCGCTCGATGCCTAAGCGGCGGCAATGCTCAATCGCTGCGCCCAACATACGCTTCGCGACACCCTTCCGTCGGTGTGATGGGGCGACGCTGTATCCAATATGCCCACCCGTCTTCTCCAAGGCAGGTGAGAGGTAGTGTCGTATGTTTATGACGCCCTGTAGTGTGTCACCTTCTCGCCAAAACCAGGTAGAGCAGGGCACCCAGCCTTCTCCCAGGTTTCGGCCCTCGGACCAGCCATTCAGAGCGGTGACCACTTGGTCGATGGACGCGCTCCGAGGACAAAAGTACCCGTGGAGTTCGCCGGGGGCTGAGTCAAAGTCGGCGAGGAACGCCTCTAACATTTCGGCGTGGTCCGTCGTCAGAGTAACGAGGCGGGCGATCATCTCATCTCCGTAGCAGCTCTTGATAACTAAGAATATACCGGGCGTGCTTGACTGTCATCATCCCTAGGGATAGTTCGCGTTGAGGGACGTCGTGATGACATGCGACTTGTCAGTGCGCGTTGGATTGTTGTTCTTGGCTGTAAATATAACGCCACAAGCGCTGAGCTTGTGGCTATCTGTCGAAATACATATCCTCTGATGGTGGAACACCCATTCAAATCTTGGTTTCGGATCTCTGGTGCGCTCTGCCTCTTGGCGCTGCTTGCTGCCTGTCCATTTGAGCAGGTAGAGTTCGACCCCTACGCGCGCCATTTCGAGTGTACGAGCGACCAAGACTGTTTATCGGAACAATTCTGTGGTGAGCCGGAGCCTAAGATCGACAGCGTAGGGGAGCCGGTGCTCGATGAGCTGGGCGGCGTCGTGCTGAGGCGTGCCTGTAAACCTCAGGGTCTGGACAGCGGTGTGCCCGACGCGTCGCCGTCAGACGTCGGGACCTCGTCGGAGGACATGGGCACCTGCACCAATATGGGTGATGACATCTGCGATGGCCTCGACAATGACTGCGATGGCTTGGTCGACGAGGGGACCGCCGCGGTGGACGTGGATGGTGACGGCATCTTCGATGGCTGTGACCTTTGTCCTCTCGTCGTTGATCCGGAGCAGACCGATAGCGATGGAGATGGGGTCGGCGACGCCTGTGATAATTGCCGAGCACCGAACACCGACCAGGCGGACGCGGATGGAGATGGAATTGGTGACGCATGTGACGGAGCCTATGGAAGCGAGAGCTGTCTCCCACAGCCTTCGGAGGAGATCGAGGCCTGCGCACCTGGAGCTCCCTTGGGTACAGCCGAGTGTCCCGCGCCAAGCTGCGCTGAGATGTACCAAGCGAGGCCGTTCGACGCAGGATGGCAGACCGCTGATGGCGCGCGCTTCTTCATCCGAGATGACTCCGATGAAGGGGCCCATGAGGCCCACTGCGCAGTCCGGTCCGAGAATGAAGCAGCCCCGCTTCTCGGCTGGGAGCGTGCCACCTTCAGAGGATGCGAGGATAACCTCCAATCTTGTCCCGCATACGACCTATGTACCGAAGCGAGTGACAGGAACCTTCAGCTCGATGACGCGACTCATCTGAGTGGCTTGGGTTGTAATTGCGACATTTTACGTCCCTCTGGGGCGTGTATTGTGCGGCGGGTCTTCACGGTCACCGCCGGCTACGGTCCTTTTGATGAGCTGAGTGGCCTTCAGGTGCGCTGCGAGGTCGTCTCTCGTGATGGCGACGACGGCATGCGGCCCGTCGGGGGGGTCCAGAAGCAGGAGACGACGGTCCGAGTCTTCGAAAATCATCTCTTACCTTCGGACCTGAGTGACCCAGATCTCGCCACGGCCGTCGCGATCGAGGTCCACGAGGGCCCCCCATTCTCGACAGCGGACGGAGTGCGCTCGATGACCGACACCTCGAACACATATTTCGGGTGTCGTCTAGAGCGCGTGCGAACCGTTGAGATCAAGGTCAAGGTCGAAGCGAAAGATAACTTGGCTGAGCACAGTAAAGTTCGCTGCTCCATCGACATGACCGAGGACCTATACCTGCGCCCCAAGCTGGAGGCAGACCCCTAGCGTTCGGCCAGCCCATCGACTCGTCGACACCAAATCCAAAAATTAGTGGTCAGCCTGCGCAATCTCAACGCGCCAGGGTTCCTAACGGTCAAACCAGCAATAGGAGCCCTAGAATGAACTATCAGATCATCACCACTGCCCTCGCGCCGCTGACACGCGTTCTTCTTGTCTGTCTCGGGATCATCTCCGTGACCTGCTCGATCGGCCTCGCGGTGCCGCTCATGAATGGCGGCGTCTCCCGATTATCGTCAAACACGACAAACGATGAGTTGAACCGCACATTCACCTGCCAAGACGAGCTACCCGAAGATATGGTTGTCGCCCGAGGAGGACCGGGCGGTGGCCGCCTCGTCATCAATCGTCAGTCGGACCCGGGAGAGTGTAGCTTCTCCCTCGAGCACATCGCGCCCGGAGGGGCTCGGACGACCCTGTCCTCCAGCCCGGGAGGGTATCTCTTGGCGGCGCTGCTCGTTCTCAACGACGGGGTTAAGGTGGCCTGCGCGACCCGGATGTCTACCTCCTCGACGGGGGCCTTCGGTGAGCGACGGATCGATCGCGCTGACCTCCAATGTGCCTTCGAGGACGAGACGGGTTGGGGCCTGATGGCGCCGCTGGTCACCGGGGGCGCGAACCGCGCCATTTGGTTAGATGATATCAGTCAGCACGCCAACGGAGACAGCTTCTACATCAGCTATGTCGCTGACTCGACGTTCAACTTTCTCAATATGGTCAATAGGGATCGTCCCCTCGTGGATGGTCGCTACAAGATCGAGGTATCGCTCTCGTCTGGAGACTTCGCGACGGGCATTGGTTCGAAGCTTGGTCACGTCGCCAAGGTACCCAAGCCAGAAGGGGTCCTGGGAAATTGGGATCCGACCCAAGAAGAGATAGACGCGTTGATCGCTCAGGGGTGGTTCAAGGCCGAGGACTTCGAGGCCGGCGAATGTCCTCTCCCAGAAGGGTGTTCGCCGGAGGGGCGACTCTCACGACCCGGTGGGTCTAATCGCTCTTCGAGTGGATCACTTGGACCCAATGGTAGCTCCAGCGGTGGAAGCTCAGGCGGTCTGTCCGCCGGGCTCATCTGCGAGGACGGAGAAGAGTGTATCGACTCCGGAGTCGGTGGGTCTTTCACCTTTGGCGAGAAGTATGAATCCCCTGAGATCGAGGTGTCCTGTGGGCTCATCGACGGTGACCTTAAGGGGAGTTTCGAGGTGGAGCTTAAGGGAGAGGTCACCATGGAAGACTGCCCTGTCTGCGCGGGGAGCGTAGAGGTCGGCCTGGACGGCAAGGCCAGCGGCAGCATCTGCGGTAAGTATGATCTCGAGGCGAACTTCGATGGCACCCTGAAGAAAAAGAAGCAGCACTGCCTCGATTGTGTAGATGAAAACCACAAGATCTGTGCGCCCGAATATTGCACGGAGGACACCGTCGATGGCCACGCAGACCTCGAGATCTCCCAGGAGTTTGGCTTTAAGGCGAAGAAGCTCAGCGCGGGCCCCGTCTCTGCACGATTCACCTGCGCCGCGACCCTGACGGGCAAGCTGACCGGGGATATGGATGGAAGTGATTACAGCATCGAGGGCTGCACCGCTTGTAAGCAGTGCACCGAGCAAAACGCGACTGTCGAGGCGACCCTAGAGGCCAATATTAGCTGTGGCGTCAAGGTTAAGGTGAAGCGCCTTGGGTCCCTCGATCTTGGCTGCTCCAACTGCGGGAACGCGAATCTGACCGTCACGGTGAGCAACGAAGACGCTAAAGGTCCCGATTGTGAAGAAGAGAAGACGTGCCGCAGCGCCAAAGCTGAGGTGGGAGCCAGCGCTGAGACGGGCTGCCACACCATCGGCGTTGGTTGGTTCTCTGTGGGATTCGAGTGCGGCATCGGCGGGGAGGCCTCCATCGAGGTCAACACGTGTGAAGAGACCCCACCTCAGGTCTCGTGGGACGCCTGGTGCCAGCGCTGCTGAGCATCGAGCCAACTTCGGCTCCTTGAGTCAGACCAGCGTTTCAGCTAACCCACTCATTACCTCCGTGGTTTGGTGTTGGCCACTACTGTGCTGTGGTAACTTGGGCTTAAGGAGGTGCGATGTGCTTGGATTGACGGCGGCGTGTCTTACCCTCTTCCTGATGGCTCCCGCGACTACAGGAGTAGCCCCTTTGGCCGACGCCCCGACGACCAAGCAGAAGAGCCGGACCGACGCAGGCGTAGTCATCTATGAGGCGGGCCGAGTTGAGCTGGACTGGTACATCATCAACGACACGGTCATGGGCGGTCGCTCCCAGAGCCGTTGGGTCAACCGGGCCTCGGAGGGCGGCGTTTTTGACGGGACACTCTCTCTGGAAAACTACGGAGGGTTTACCTCGGTTCGTTCGTCTCAAGTAGACTCCCTAAAGGCGCCGCATGACACCTTCGTCTTGCGGGTGCGGGGAGATGGTCGGACGTATCGCTTTACCGTGCGCTCCGAGCAGGTGCGGCGCGGGATCAACTACCAGCGAGACTTCAAAACGGAGGCGGGTAAGTGGCTCGAAGTCCGGCTCAGCATCCCTGAGTTTCAGGCGCGCTGGAGGGGCCAAGCTGTGAGAGGCGCTCCGGTGCTCCGTGCAGAACACGTTCGCTCCGTTGGGTTCTTACTCGCCGACAAGACACCCGGGCCTTTTCGTCTAGAGGTAGGGTCAATTCATTCGGTGGCTACAGGACCGTGAACGGCCTACCCAGGGCCTAGCGTCGAGCCGCGCGGGCTGGCAAGATGGCCAGCAGTTCATTCACGAGGGGGGGTGGTCTAAATGTCACAATTGAGCGAGGTGCGCACGTCGATCCGCGAGGAGCTGGGTAGTTATCCCCGGCGTGATCTGACTGAGGTCAAACGTCGATGGATGTTGATGGGGCTCTTTGGTGGGCATCGCGCCTATCTGGGACATGATTTGGTGTCGACTTTGATGGCGATCACCTTTGGAGGTTTGGGGATTTGGTGGCTGCTCGATCGCAAGAACCTGGAGTCTTTGACCGAGGAGTGGAACGCAGATCAGGCGCGTCGGGAGACGGAGGGACTGTCGCCGAAGGACGTCGACGGCTTGCTCATGGCCGACCCCTCGGATCTGGAGGTGATACCCGAGTGGATCAACGACGCGAAGGACGCTGACGAGGAGAGGATTGAGGCCATAAAGGCCGCCCAGGACGCGGCCGCAGATGCGGCGCGGGCGGGCAGTCAGCAGTTGATGGACGCCGCCGAGGAGAAGATGGACGCCATGATGGAGAAGGTGCCCATGCCCGAGGCACAACGTCAGATGATGGCGAAGCAGGCAGAGATCCAAAAGAAGATCATGGAGAAGCAGGACGTACTCCAGCAGTTTCTGATGACGTACTCAGACCAGCTGCAGATGGCACTTTTGGTGGGGATCGCGGCCTATGGGGCGGCCATCTTCGGGGCGGTTGAGGTTGGACTCTTACTCATCGGCTTATGCTGTGCGCTCACCTTCACGGACCAATTCCTGGCGCGCTCTGATACTCGTCTAGGCCGGGCGCTCCTCGAGTGGGATTACCTCCTGTGTTCTTATTATCACGAGAACAAACAGCCCATCTTTATCGTCGCCTGGATGCGCAGCGGGATCACCTTCATTCCCCGACTTTTGGGCTTCGGAGAGGTCGGAGAGCAGAGTCTCTTTAACCGCTTGAGCGGGGCGGCTGCGGCCGTGTGCTTTATCTTAATTCCCATCGATTTAGTGTTGGTAGCCATGGGCGATGAGCCCTTTGAGATAGCCTCCTTCTTCGGGGGGGCCGTCGTTGGTCTTATCGCGTCTGTAGCTGTGCTCGCCATGTTTGTGCCGGTGATTGGTGGCACCCTAAGCCGCCACAAGATTTTGGGCGAGGATATGGAGCTGAAGGTGGGCGGTATCGCCGGCGCCGCTACGGCGACAGTGGGTACGGTCCTCGGCATGGCGGGGATAGGGTATGACGCTCTGATTGCCGCGTTCGCTGGCGCCTGATAGGCGATGCGGAGTGCTCGCAGAGCACATTGGCTTACGCCGCGTCCGAGTCGTATTGATGACCCATAATTGTTAATCGGCGCTAGAAGTACGTATGCTGCACGCCGTCGAGCCGTATCGCCGACACACCTAATGGAGCTTTAGGGGAGATGGATTTTATGAAGAGACGCACCTTGAATGGCCTTTTGAGTCTACTGTTCGCCCTCTGCATAGCTGCCGCCTCGAGCGCCACAGCCGCGACCTTGCATCTGGTCGTCATCGCCGACAATGGAACGGGTGATGATGGTTTTGATAAGGGGATAAGCCGGGACTTGGTCAACATCTTAGTTCTGGGCCAAAACGCCGCGAGTGACGCAGGTCTCACGTTCTCCGCGACGGCGCTGTATCCTGGCCCGATCACGAGCAACTCCTATCGGTATGTGACGAGGAACGGTAAGAAGGTTCGAACCGGCGGTCACTGGTCGGTCCGCAATCTGACCCTCCCGTTCGATGGGCTGACCTATAGTCGTAAGAACAACGTCAAACGGGCCGAGATCCGAACCGCGATCAAGGGCCTCAAGGTGGGCGCCGATGACGTGGTCTGGGTTCACTATACGGGCCACGGTTTTCGTTGGGACGATAAGCAGAACAAGTGGCCGGCGCTCTACTTGGACCCACAGCTGAACAACTCCATCGAGTTTGAAGAGATCCTCACGCTGCTTAGGCGGTCACCGGCCCGACTTAAATTAGCCTTCGCCGACTCGTGCAACTCATTGGTGGGTGAGGAGATGCCCGACAGTCAGAAGCACTCGGGCGCTCGAGGTGCCTCCACCCGCAAACGAGGCTTCAAGAAGCTGTTCAAGGAGGGGGAGGGTTACCTGTTTATGGGGGGCGCGAAGCCCGGTGAGTTCGGCTGGTCCGTCGATCCTCAAGGCGGTGTCTTCACCTATAAGATCGTCCACAGAATCATGATCGAGGTCGAGAAGGGGAGCTCCGCCAGCTGGGACAGTATGGCGGTGAAGTTCAAGAAGCCCATTAGAGACTTCGGCATTAAGCAGACGCCGGTGTACGAGTTCGCCTTTGGCGCCGGTAAGGGTGGGGTTGACGCGAACGCCCCCGCTTACAACCCGAATAGGAAGAAGGCCCCAAACCTAGGAAAGTTCTCGCCAGCGGACTTGACTCGGTTTGATCGCTCGAAGTTGAGCAAGAACTTCAAGCGCCGACCGACCAACGCGGTGTCCAAGAATCGTAAGAACAGCAAGCAGCTCAAGACCCCAAAGAAGAGGACGCTGTCGAAGAAGGCTCAGGGCGGCAAGAAGAGGTCGAAGGCACGCAAGAAGAAGCGACGCCGGCCACAGACAAAAGCCCAGTGTCGTAAAGCCTGCGCGAAGCGGTTCAAGAAGAGTAAGAGCAAACGACGCCGTTGCGCCCGCAGCTGCGATACTCGTAAACGTTAATCTTAGCCTAGTGGTGCCGCGGGCTGGATTCTCTACGGCCGATCTGGGCTCACACTTGTCCCGCTCGATTCGCTGGGTGATGGGGAGAAGCAGATGACTCGTCTCTACATGATGTACGCCAGCTCGCTGCTCGTGGCCCTACTGGCTGTAGGATGTGCCCAAGATGGGGCTGACGGCGACGAGAGCACGGATGGGGCAGTGGGTGGGGACCAAGCGGTTCAAGGCTCAGATGCAGCTCAGGCGAGAGACGATGGGGGGGCAGCCGACGCCTCCATGACGCTTTTGGATAGCGAGGCCCCGGCGACCGATGGGGCTGTGGTAGACGCCGATCAAGAATGGGCTGTCGATGGGACCACACCGGGAGCTGACACCGGGCTAACCCCAGCCGCTGACGCATCCCCACAGGCTCCGGACGCTTCGGTTAGCTTAGGCAACGTTCCAGCCAGCTGCGGCGCTGAAGGTCAAGGTTTGACGCCCGTCGACTGCACTGCGGCGGGAGATGACGCCGCGGACTGTGTCTTTAGCAATCATTGTATGTGCTCCGAGGGGTTTGAATGTGAGGCGGAGACGATGTGGCCCGGTACTAATGAATGTGACCCTGGCTCAATCTGTGTGCCCATACGCCCGGTCAACATAGGCAGTGACCCCACCAGCTGCGGCTCGCCGGACCAAGGTTTGGTCCCTGTGGACTGCACGTCCGGCGGGGACGTAGACGCGAACTGCGTCTTCTCAAATCACTGTAGCTGCTCCGAGGGCTTCCTCTGCGAACAGTCCGGTACGCCAGGTGAATGTGCGGCAGGCGAGCGCTGCGTCCCTGCCCCCTAAAAGCATCTGAATGAGTGCCTTTCCCGCTCCGAGTTCATCCCTACAGCGCTCCATTCATGTGACTTAAGAGAGCTGTACGGGAAATGTCACGAAGCAGTCATTGCTTTGTATTGCCCAGCGCTCGCGCTTGGCATAGGCTCCCTGCGAATCATGGTGGGGTGACCTCCTCTCCACGGAGAGTTGTCGCGCTTAGCGTTGTGCGGTGTTGACGATAAGTCTTCGAAAATAAAAAGAAATGGATGTGTATATGTGTCGTCTCCTCGCTACGCTGGCGCTCGCGTCTCTGTTCCTCTGCCCGGCGGCTTTCGCCGAGGACTCAAAGCCCGCAGACTTCGCCGACTACGGCGTCTCGGTGGGTGTCAGCCCCTTCGGTGGATCCCTGAGTTTCATCTACAATGAGTCTGCCAAGACGTCTTGGCTCTTCGGCTTGGGCGGCCTGCCTAGCGACATCGTCGAGATGAAGGTCGACGTCGATGGCACAGAGTACACGACCAAGGCGAGCAGCTCTTGGGTTGGGCTCTTCCTAAATCATCGACCCTTTGCGAGCGCGACCTGGTTTCGATTGGTCGCCGGGGTCGGTTTTGGCAATATCGAGAACGAGCTCGACGATGGGGCAGGTAATACCTACAGCGTCGACTACAAGGAGAACCCAGTGGGCTACCTTGGGCTAGGTTTTGGAGCCAAGGCTGTGAAGGGCTTCTTCTGGGGGGTAGACGTCGGCTGGCTGCAGAGCGCTGGACCACAGATCACTCCGACGGCGGGTGATGGCGCGGACGTCGCTGACATCGCCGACAACCTCTTCTTTGGTAGCGCCCTACCCAATATGCAGCTGACCCTCGGATGGGGCTTCTAAGCATACATCGTTCGCCACACGCGGGCTTGGGTCACACCTAGATCCAAGCCCGCGCCCTCTCTCAAACAGCTCGACAGCTTCGCTCTCTCCAGCCCACGAAGAAGGCGGCCTGGGTATGGTCCGAGCTGTTTTTTGAGCTTCCATCGTGTCAAACTACCTGGGGGTTTAAGAGGGGGACGAACGCGATGAGCGGATATGACAACTGCAGCCAGTGCGGCTGCCACATCGACTTTGGCGCGAACCGAGCGTGGTCTTGGAAGCCGCTGTGTAATCGGTGCAAGTCGGAGATTGACGACCGGGAGAAGGCGGAGAAGGCGGAGGCTGACGCCGAGCGCGAGGCGAGCTTCTCCAGCTCACCGCCATCGTCCACTTACAGCGCGTTGGACGCTCAACTCGCGGCGTCTAGGATAGAGTCGGCCCGGCTCCAAGCCGAGATAGAGCGCGCGGCCGATCGGCGTCAGATCGAGGCCTACGCCGCGCACCGCGACTCCGGCGCGCTCGCCGCAAAGAAGTTTCTTGAGGACGCGGTCGCGGAGTCACAGGTCAAGACGTGCCCACAGTGTGCCGAGGAGGTGAAGGGGGCCGCGAAGATCTGTCGGTTTTGCCAGCATACATTCGAGGTGGACCCGGACGCCCCGACGCTGGAAGAACGAAAAGCCAAGCTCGCAGAGGAGGCGTTCCTGCTCCACGTTCGAACGGACGCGGAGTCTGTCACGAGCTTTACAGAGTATCTGTGGCGTTTTGTTGAAGGGGCGACGGAGAAGGGCGCGAATGAGAGCCTCCTGATGATCGTGCGGGGCGATCCGGCGGTTCAGGCTCTCGAGGCCCAGGCGCGGGCGCTGCTCGCGGCGGCCGCTCCCGAGCGTTTAGATGGGTGGGACGCGGCGGGCGCCGTGGCCGTGGATGAGGTGAAGACCCGCTTCGATGACACGGCGACCCTCGTCATCGAGAGCGAGGGGCAGGCCCCTCAGTTAAGCCCCGAGGCCGGTGGTTTCCACAGCATGGTGCGGATGCCGTCCATGGAGAGCGTCCTCAGCACGTTCCCCCTCCAGAGAAAGACGGGGGCCTACGATGGGGGCCTCAAGAATGATTACAGCGCCCTGAAGATGGATTACCAGGAGGGCGGCGGGCGCCTCTTCAGGCACGCGTCGAGCGCTGCGGTGTCCATTGGGGGCTACGCCTATCGCTGGAGACGGGTGCTGCGGGTTCAGCCAGGTGATCTGACCCTGACGCCCGTCGTCAGTCTCGAGTCTCGGTTTGGTTCAGAGGAAGGGCAAATCGAGGATGCGCCCGTCTCCATTCACCTTGAGCCCGGTCAAATTGGGCTCGTCGATTTTCGCTACCGAACGGAGTCCTCACTCTTCGGCGGAGACAAGCTCTCCGGGCTTCTTCCCGGGCGAGTACTGGTCTCTGACCCCGATCCCGATGGGCACCGCGCGCTGTGGACGGCGGGTTGGGAGGGCAGCGTTATCAATAAGGTGGTCGACGCTTTCCTTGAGACCCTTAAAGAATCAACGGCCGGCGTATTGATCAGCCCCGTCGATGGCGTGGAGTCGATGCAGGAGCGGATGAATGACCTCGACACGGTTTTGCGGCTTCGGTCTCGCGAGGCCGAGGCGTCCGAGGCGGTCTCGCTCCCTGAGCTCCCGCCGATGGCGCCGTACACTCTCTCCGCGGAGGGCAAGCAGTTCTACGCTCTCCTCACCCCAGAGCAGGGCCGGGTAGGGCCTACCCTCGGAGCGCCCTCGCCGCACCTAGAGGAGATGGATCCCGAGCAGGCCGCTGAAGCTGAGGCGGCTCACGCCCAGGCCACAGCGGATTTGGAGAAGGCGACCAATGACATGATGTCCGGGCTCAAGGGCATGGGCCTAGGCAGCCTGACCGGTGTCATGGAGCAGATGCAGCGCACCATGGGGCAGCCCCCGAAAGCGGACACGGAGCCGGCCCCAGAGCCCGAGCCCAAGGCACCGGAGAGACAGACCGCGCCAGCTGACGAGCAGCCCGAGGCGGCGAGAGCTGAGACGAAAGGTTCGGCTCAGCCCAAGAGCGCTGGGCAGATCGACACCGACGCGCTGCTGAAGGAGGCGCAGGCCGGCATGGAGCAGGCCCAGAAGGCGGCGACGGACGCCATGAAGGACATGTCCAAGCTCGCCGGCAAGCTCTTCGGTGGCTTTGGCAAGAAGTAGCGGCGCCCCTAGCGCTCATTTTTCCCACCTGGCACACTCGTAGGCCTAGAGGGTAGGGGAACACCCAAGACATGAAGGTCTTCATCTCATATCGACGCGATGACTCGCAGGTGGAGTCCCAGTTTATCCAGATGGAGTTGGTCCGAGAGATCGGCGAAGAGAACGTGTTCTTTGACGTCGATGACATCCCGTACGGGGTGAACTTCAAGACGTATCTCGCCGATATGGTCGCCGAGTGCGGCGTCATGTTGGTCATGATGGGCCAGGGGTGGGCGGACAGCCAGGACGAGCGCGGTGAGCGCCGGTTGACGGACCCGCGTGACTTTGTGCGCATCGAGATCGAGTCGGCCTTCGCGCGGGACCTGAAGATTATCCCCGTCCTGCTCAACGGGGCGCGCATGCCCGGACCCGACGACCTCCCGGAGTCGTTACAGCGATTGAGCT